>JBFLVX010000048.1:0-14372 GCA_040758255.1 Nitrospirota bacterium | reverse complement strand
TAAGGTTGAAGCAGACGAGAGCGGAAAGGAGATGCTGACAGCATCAGAGAATATTATAGGAATGGATAACATTAAAGAGACAACTCTATTTAAGTCGCTTGATAAAATATATTTCGAGTATTTCTTTAAAGACCCTACAGAGGAAGAAGGGGCATGGGTTGATAAATGGGAAGAGAGCTTCAAACTCCCTGAGAAAATAAGACTGCATCTTGAAGCTGAAGGGAAGGATTTCTCCATGATCATTCCAGTGAGAGTAAACGGAGCTTTATCAAAGTAATTTCAGATAAAGATGATGAAGAGCAAATCTTACAACAATTTAGATTCCCAGAGAGGCATAGCCCTGATTATGGTCTTATGGGTATTGACCATTTTGATGGTTCTCGTCCTCTCTTTTACCTATATGACAAGGACAGAGACAGATGCTGCCATATCCTTCAGGGACGGGGTTGCCGGGAAATTCCTTGCCGAGGCGGGGATTCAGAGGGCGGTAATAGAGATATTCTACAGAAACGACACCCCTCAAACTGAGGAGAGTAAAGTCTGGAGAAAAGACGGAACCCCTTACAGGGTGGATACAGATAACGGGGGCTGTCTTGTAAGCATCACTGACGAGTCAGGCAAAGTAGACATAAATAGAGCCTCTGAGGTAATATTAAGGGGTCTTTTCAGGGGTCTCGGCCTTGAAGATGAAGATGCTGATATTGCAGTTGATTCGATATTGGATTGGAAGGATGCTGATGACCTTCACAGGCTTCATGGCGCTGAAAGCGATTATTATATGTCTCTTCCGAATCCTTACAAGGCAAAAAATGCCGGTTTTGAGACCCTTGAAGAGCTTATCATGATCAGGGGAATAACCCCTGAGATACTCTATGGAGAAGTGGGAAAGAGAGGCGTGATTGACCTCCTAACCTTATACTCAAACACGGGTAAAATCAATCTGAATACCGCGCCGCGAGAGGTCTTGCTGGCAATTCCCGGGATAACATCTGAAACAGCCGATGCAATCATGCTTAAAAGGGAGAGCGGTGAGAAAATCAACATCCCGGAAATTTTAGGGCAAAATTATTCTTTAGCAGATCCTTATGTAAATGCAAGTTTATCGGACAGCGGGATATTTACCATTGATGCGCTCGGTTATAAGAATGCGGAAGAGACAGGCTACGGAATAAGGGCGATGGTCAAAATCGAGGGTAACGGTTACAGATACCTTTATTATAAAAGCCCTGCCGGCGTTAAAATTGCTTCCTCTCAGAGCGCCTCAGAAGAAACAGAGTAATGAGAATTCTTAAGCTATGACAGAAACAGCAGTTGATAATAAATTGACATCCCTTCTCAGCAATTCAACTTCCGGTTTGAAAGAGAGATGGGAAATTGTCTGGAAAGTCCTTACATTCAGCCCGGCAGACGATCTTATCTCGCATAGAAAAAGCCTCACCGTAGCCATTGAAAAAGGCGGCCTCTCTGTTGTCCACGCTTCAAAAACCTTTTCGAGGGTAACTCTTAAAGGCGGCAAGACCTACTCCTTTGAAGAAGGCAGATATCCGCAGCCAAATGAGGTCGCCTCCTCCCTTGAGTTGGCCATAAGCGAGACAGGAGCCGCAAAGTCAGACATAAACCTCAGCATTCCAAAAGCATGGGCAGTAATAAGGAATGTTGAGCTTCCTTTAACCGTAAAAGAGAACCTTTCAGACGCTCTCTCACATGAAATGGACAGGCTCACCCCCTTCACCTCTGAAGAGGTCTTTTATGATTACAGGATCCTCAAGGAGAGCAGCGAGAAGATTTATCTTCTTGTTATGGCGGCAAGAACCAACACCATAAAGCCGTATCTTGAGGCGCTTGATGAGAGCGGTTTTAACGTCAGCAGGCTAACGATAAATCTTGCCGGTATAGGCGCGCTCTGCAGGCATATATATCAGGAAAGCGACACTGTTTTTGTTGAGATAAACAGGGACAACTCTGAAGGCGCCCTGTTTATTGACGGCTCATTAACCGCTTTATTTTCAGATGCGTTCAGCGCTTCTCCTTTACAAGCAGAAAAATTGAAGGCTTATGATACGGCAGAGATTGAGACGCTCTCAAAAAAGATCAGGGCGCTTATTGATACTGCAAAAGAGGCAAAAAGGACCCCGAAGATAACTCTGCATCTAAAGGAGAAGATCCCGGCCCTGAAAGAGATGCTTGAGTCAAAGATCGGGACGCCTGTTAAGATAGCCGGGGGAGCAGAAGCATCTGCAGGATTTGAAACAACATATACAGGCCTGATAATCTCCGGCAATGAAATATCTTATGCTGCCATTGGAAGCGCAATTCATTCTTTACAGCAGGGCGCGGAAGCTCCTGACCTGCTGACAAGGGGCGTCCGTAAAAAACAGAGGCCGCCCATAGCGCTGACTGTTATTCTCATTATTGCAATCGCATTCATGTGGGCTTTCTACACAGTTGCTCCCATAGGCATTGAGGAGAAGAGGCTTGAAGAGATCTCCCGTCAGATAGAGATGAGACGGGATGATATAAATAAGATTGAGGCGATGAAGAAAGAGGCGGAAGGGCTGCTTTCTGAGATCGCATTTATAAACGGGTATAAAAAGGATATGCCCATGACGCTGGATATCCTGAAAGAGCTTACTTCTATATTGCCTAAAACCGCATGGCTTACAAAGGCAAAAATTGCCGGCAGCAGCGTCGAGATCGGAGGTTATGCGCTCACGGCAACCGAGCTTCTGCCGAAACTTGAGGCATCGGAGTATTTCAGCAAGGTTGAATTTACATCGCCGACAATCAGGGACCAGGCGATGAATGCAGACAGGTTTACAATCAAAATGGATATAAGCAAACCTTTGGAAAATAGCGGAGAGAAGAAAGATAATGAAAAGAAATAAGACGCTTACTATCGCCATCCCGCTTGCAATCGTTCTTTTTCTTATCGCTGCAGAGTATGGCTATTCAAAGATTCAATCTAAGATGGCCTCCATAAAAGAAAGACAAGCCGGAAAGACGCAGCTTGTTGAAAAATATATTTCACTTATTTCTGAGAAACCGGCGCTTGCAAAAAATTTTGCTTCTCTAAAAGAGGAGAGAAGCGCGCTTAATTTAAAACTTATTGAAGGCTCAACGCCTTCTATTGCAGCCGCTGCCCTGCAGGAAAAGATTAAGGGGATCGTGACTGAAAAGGGCGGGACAATATCCAGCGAAAGAATTGAGAAGACTGAAGAGCTTGAGATCTTCACCATAATAAGCGTAAGCATTAATGCTGCCTTGCCTGATTCCGGAGCGCTAAATAATATTCTTTATGCTATAGAGGCGCACACTCCCCGTCTGGTTGTGAAAGAGCTTGATGTAACGGTAAAAAACCATAGAAACCCCACGGGGGATATCACGATAAATTTAGTCGTATCGGCTATAACAAACAAAAAATAACATGGATAAATCAAGATATATTCTCAGACAGGTTAACCTTATAAATTTCCTGCTGGCCGGAGTGCTCGTCTTCTTTATTTACATGCTCTTATCTCTTGTTAATGCGGCATTTGAATTCAGCCTGCCTGTAGCTAAACCGCCTGATGCCTCTATTTCGGAAGAGGGGGTGAAAGCAGCCGAAAATACTGTGCCTTACCCTGATGATTACGCGATAATAACAGAACAGAATTTATTCCATCCAGACAGGAAAATTGTTGCAAGCGCAAAAGGTAGAGCGCCTCTTACCAGTCCTGATTTTGTACTCTATGGAACACTCATAGCTGATAATACGAGCATGGCTTTCCTTGAGGATTTGAATTCTCCGTATATTTCTCCCGGAAGAGGGAAAAGACAGCGGGCAATAAGTTTGGGAACTGCTTTAAGCGGCTATATCCTTAAAGAGATATATCATGACATTGTCGTAATGGTTAAAGGTGAGGAGCGGATAGAAGTAAGGGTGTCAGACTCCAAACACAAAAGAGCAATACCGACTAAACCCGTTACTCCTCATACTACTCAAGCATTGCCTCCTAAACCGACAGCTACGCAACCACAGCAGGCTGCGATTGAGACCGCATCCCCTGCTGACAAAAGAGATGGTAAGCCGACTACTTCTACGGGATCCCAATCTGGTTCCGGCATGGGGGATACCACACCATCTGCCAATAAAAGAGAGCGAAGGCCGACTACTTCCCAATCTGGTTCCGGTGGCAGGTAGTATTGAAAGAAAGTGCATAAAAAAGGGCGGCCATAAATGGCCGCCCTTCTGATTTCTGAACTTTAGTTCTGATGTCCTTACGGCAATGTCTCCGTAAAGCTCCACTTGTAGTAAGGCGCTGCAGCAGCCCCTGACACTATCTGGTCTATCGTGGATGCCGCAGTCCCTGACGGCACTACTATTACATCCAATTTATAGTTTCCCGGCAGTATGCCGCTCTTCTGAAGTGAGAATAGCGCTGTGTAAACATCATCATCCGTATTAGTCTGCCACGGCTGTATGTTTGCAGGGAATGAAAGCCACTGATGTAATTCGCTCAGCATGAATTTGCCTCCATAGGCCGGAGCATCAAGCACAAGATAGATGTCCGCGTGGCCGTTTCTCAAGCAAGGCAGCCACAAACGTCCTGTTAATATATCCCCTGCCTCTTCAAGTCCGAAGGGACGCGCTACCATAGGGTCATAGTTCATGAAAATACCGGGGGTGAATGTGCCGATGTTTGCCGGTGATGTGGGTATGTTCATGGTGTGTGCGCAAGTCACGGGAGGGGGGCTGGGAATTTGTGATACGAACTCAAGGGTGTGCAGATTATCTACCGTTGGAATCGTGGAAACGATCGTACCGGTGGAGAGATTAGCCAGCACTAAATTTTTCGGTCCGGTACCAATGTTGTGAATACCGTACCAAATGTTAGAGTCTGGATGAAATTTGCCATGATGGGCCATAGATGGTATGGAGTTGACAAAAGCCAAAGCCCCTGTGCTCGTATTGACGGTATAATAGTTGCCATTATAGTTAAGCATGTACAGAATGTCGGAGCTGTCGAAATCTAAACCGTTTGCCCCGGTACCGACTCCGGCATTCCCTACCCAGGTTGCTATGCCTGTGGTCTTATCAATAATAACAAGGTCGTCTTGACTTGGGTCCCACCAGCCATACATCTGGCCTGCCGCATTGACTGTAATATTTGTGACAGCCGCGCTGCCTAAACCCCAGCCGTTCACGCCAACGGGCGTGCCTGCGCCGGTCGCTAAGCTGATTTCAATGAGACCGTTATATGAAGGGTCAGTGACAGATGTCGAAGCAAACAGCCTTCCGGTTGTATGGTCGTACACTAATCCGTTGACTATATAACCAACAGAACCGATCGTGCGTATAAGTGCGCCGGTGGCTGGGTTGAGTTCAACAAGAGTGCTGGCGGGTCCCTCTCCCACCCCTGTGGTTCCTAATAGCATCGGCTCTGCTCCTGCTTCCTCTGTTGTTGCTGTCAGAAATGCCGCAACAAACAATAATACGCTTAAGAATAAAACCAATAGTCCTGACGACTTTCTCATAGTCCCTCCCCCTCCTTATTTTTCAAAAATTATTTTAAATTTTTAATACCCCGCTGTCTCTGCGGTGGGCTTTCATTTAGAAAAGTTTATCATAAGATTCCATTCGTTAACAAGAAAAAAATTGAAATACATACAAAAAAGGGCGGCCATAAATGGCCGCCCTTCTGATTTCTGAACCTTAGTTCTGATCTCCTTACGGCAATGTTTGTGTAAAGCTCCACTTGTAGTAAGGCGCTGCTGTTGCTCCTGACACTATCTGGTCTATAGTGGATGCCGCAGTCCCTGACGGCACTATAATTACATCCAATTTATAGTTGCCCGGCAGTATGCCGCTCTTTTGAAGCGAGAAGATAGCCGCATAAACATTATTGCAGACCGTATTAGGCAGCCACGGCTGAATCATTGCCGGGAACGGAAGCCACTGATGTAATTCGCTAAGCATGAATTTGCCTCCATAGGCCGGAGCATCAAGCACAAGATAGATGTCCCCGTGGCCGTTTCTCAAGCAGGGCAGCCACAAACGTCCGGTCAGTATATCTCCTGCCTCCTCAAGTCCGAAGGGACGCGCTACCATCGGGTCATAGTGCATGAAAATACCGGGTGCGAATGTGCCGATGTTTGTCGGCGATGTGGGCATGTTCATGGTGTGTGTGCAAGTCGGAGGAGGTGTGGTAGCTGGTTCATACTCCACCAAATAATAACTATTGTAAGCTTCGCAGTCAATATCATTCCAAAATGTAGTTTCGCCTTCAATTTCAAGACAATGTTCAATCTCGTCCCAATTATTGGGCTCTCCCTCATTCCAATTTGTATAAGCCCATGTTTCGCCTGTTATCCACTCCCAGTTCCCCTCACTTACTTCGTCAGTGCCACCAAGCCATACATCGTTATTGTTTATGGGTGGACTGAAATTGCTTTCCAGGAATGATTGTTCTTGTGCGCTGGTTATTGTAACAAGATGTCCGGTCCAGCCATTAAAAGTTGAGGCAGCGGCAGCATCACGAGCCTCGTACCAATTTATGCCCTCTGCGCTTAATATGTCATAGTAATGACCATTGGCAGGATTATAAACCTGTGCATAACTCGGTGCTGTCAGCCCTAATAGCAGGCATACTATAAAGATAGCTGCAATTTTTTTCATAACCAACCCCCTATTCTTTGTTAGTTTTATTTTTATATTTATTAAGGTTAATCCTCCGCTGTCTCTGCGGTGGGCTTTCATTTAGAAAAGTTTATCATAAGATTCCATTCTTTACAAGAAAAAAATTGAAATACCTACAAAAAAGGGCGGCCATTTATGGCCGCCCTTCTGATTTATGAACCTTAGCCTGATTTCTTTACGGCAATGTCTGTGTAAAACTCCACTTGTAGTAAGGCGCTGCTGCCGCACCTGACACTATCTGTTCTATCGTGGATGCCGCAGTCCCTGACGGCACTACTATTACATCCAATTTATAGTTGCCCGGCAGTATGCCGCTCTTCTGAAGTGAGAAAAGCGCTGCGTAAACATCATCATCCGTATAAGTCATCCACGGCTGTATATTTGCAGGGAATGAAAGCCACTGATGTAATTCGCTCAGCATGAATTTGCCTCCATAGGCCGGGGCATCAAGCACAAGATAGATGTCCGCGTGGCCGTTTCTTAAGCAAGGCAGCCACAAACGTCCGGTCAGTATATCTCCTGACTCCTCAAGTCCGAACGGACGCGCTACCATCGGGTCATAGCTCATGAAGATACCGGGGGCGAATGTGCCGATGTTTGTAGGTGATGTGGGCATGTTCATGGTGTGTGTGCAGGTGGGAGGAGGAACAGCAGTAACACCACCACCCACCACAATCCCACTCAGCGACCCAACAACTCCTGTGCTCGTAACCTGAGCCGAATTAAGAAAAGTAGAGACGGAGCCGGTGCCGCCATTAATCAGATATACCTGTTGGTCATATCTAACTCCGAGAAAGTCGCCGTTGAAATAGTCTATGTCTTCGAACCAAGTATTTGTAGTAACCGCTGTTCCGACGTATGCGCCGCTGTCTGCCACTCTATATATATCTGTATTATTGGAAGCGTATAATTGACCGCTGGCCGGGTCTATGCCTGTGGAATGAGTGTGGCCAGACAGTACGCCTCCTGCAAGGCCAAGCGAAGTGAATGTCGTGAGGTTATAAGCTGCTGCTGTCTGGGTACTTTCATTTATCCCATAGAGAGCGCCGTTCTTGACCGCACCCCCTTGAAACGTCACGCCTGTCGCCGTAAAAAGGAGCGAGGCTGTGCCTGTAACTGGATCCATAGAATAGACATTCGATGCGTTGCGGTCCAATAAAAGGAGCCTGCCTGTTGCAGGGTCCCAAGCCATGCCTATGACCTGAGCGATACTGAATGAAGCTGAAAGATTACCAACGGGGTTCAGCGCAGTGCTGACCGTGTCGTAGTGGCCGACCCGACCTGCCGCATCACAAAAATAGACATCTGCGGCATCTGCAGGCATCGCGCTCAGCATGAGGAGTACCGCTGTGACAAACACAGAAATACTTACATAGATTAAAAACCTAAAAGACTTCTTAAAATACTTCATCTTATCCCCCTTTTTTATATAAGTCAAATATTAAAACTTCTCTTTTCATTGAACTAAATTATCAATTGACATAACTATATCAAACTTCTCTCTTTTTTTTCAATGCTTACTTTTTAGGTTATAAAAATCAGGGCGAATCGTCTCATCTTCTCTTCAAAAAAGCATAAAATATATTCCGGACAGGTGCTATATGATAGAATGAAAAGAGTTTGATCTGAGCAGATGAATGAACACTACGAAACAATACAAGAAAGCATTACTTATCTTTACAGCCTCATTTTTTGCCCTTCTGATCGTTCTTCCTCTTCTTCTTTTTCTCCTTGTCAAAAGCCCCTACTTCCCCAGCATTGTTGAACGGATAATAAACAGCCGCATAGAAAAGCATGTTGCGATAGGCTCGATTTCTTTTGCAGAGGGATCGGGAATTATTGTTGAGAACGTAACTGTCAGGGAGATTGATAAGGAAAAACCATTTATACTCTTGCCTCGTATTGAGGTCAACACGAGCCTCCCCATGCTCCTTAAGAAAAATATCAACAGAATAACTATAAAAAAGCCTAAGCTGCTCTTAAGCCCGCAAAAAGATAAGGCATCTGAAGCTGACTGGAGCATACCTAAGCTTCGCTTCTCCGTTAATAATGTCTTTATAGAGAACGGCGAGGTCGCTATTCAGAGTAAAGAGGGCAAGGCCTTCATCGTAAGCTCCATAAACCTCTCTCTGAAAGAGACTGATAATAAAAAGAGAGAGATAACAGGCAGCTTCTTTCTGAATGAGTACAACCTCTCAGTGCCTTTTAAGGCTGTCATGGATATGGAGGAATTCAATATTAAGAGCGCATCTTTATCTTCGCCTCTCATCGGTTCAATTAGTATTAAGGGCGGAATGACTAACCTCAAGTCTGGAAACCCTGATCTAAACTTTTCAGCAAACGCCGAAGGTGTGCCGTTAAATCTTATAAAAACTCTCTCTGCCGGGTATCTGCCGGAATGGGCAGATGTGGCGGATGTTAAAGGTGATGTCACGGCAGACCTTTCAGTTAAAGGCAGGCTGAAATCCCCCCTGATTAACGGTATGCTTCATTTAAGAGCAGAGGAACTGAAAAAGGGGGATATTAAGATCGCCTCGTTTGAGGCAGACATTCCTTTGGAGTATAAGATGGAGACCCTCGCAATTAAAGAGGCTTCAATAAAAGCAGAAGGCATTACAGGAAAGGTCAACGGCTTCAAATGTTTCACAAAGAAGGGCATCTTGCTGAATACTTCATTTACAGCAGACCTATCTAAAGGATCAGCCCCCCATATAAAAGGCGATTCTGATTTAAGAATTATGGACGGCGGCTTTTCTTCTCCTGACGAAGCAACAGCCGCAGAAGGAATTGATATGCATGTGTCGGGTGAATTTGATCTTACCTTGCCTCTTAAGAAAGCAAAGATCAATATGCGCGCTGAGGCATCCGGCTTTGAACTTCTGACGGGAGGATTTTACGGAAGTTTCAAGGACAAAAGCGTGCGCGCTTCCTTTAAAGGAATGTATAACTCAGATGATGACTCAATCATAGTCTCCGGGGCAGAACTCGGTATCCCTGAAATCGGAACTCTCATGATTTCAGGTAAGGTATCAAACATAACCGGCAAACCTTACTTTGATGCGGAGATCAAGCTTGCCGAACTATCTAACCAAAACACATTTGAGTTGTTTCTCCGTGATACATTTCAGGAGAGTTATCCAATGCTTGCCAGTCTGAATGTCAGCGGCAAAACATCTTTTAAGCTCTCGGCAAAGGGGAGCAGAGAGAAGTTCATCCTTCTTGGCAATCTTGAAACAATTGATACGGATATCACCGCAACAAGTTCGGGGCTCTCGGTGAAAGGTTTAAATATCTCGCTGCCGATTGATATGTATTATCCTGAAGCCGCGCCCTCAAACATAAAAGAGACGGCGCATTTCGGCTCTCTAAGGATTAAGGATATTTCATGGGGCGGGCTTAACATAAAAGACCTGAATGCCTATCCTGCCATACAGAGGAACGCCCTTTTATTCAGACAAGATATTTCCATTCCGGTCTTTGACGGTGAGGTTGCTCTCAGAAATATAAGATACGATCAGATCTTCAGTCCTGAAAGGAGCCTCTTCCTCTCAATAGATATTACCGGTGTTGACCTTGAGAAAGCCAGCACAGCTCTTGCAATATTCCGCTTAAGCGGAAACCTTTCAGGCTCTATTCCTGAGGCAAGGTTTGCAGGAAGCAGCCTTTCTACAGACGGCGAGATCATATTGAAGCTCTTTGAAGGCGAGATGCGCCTGCATAATTTCTCAATAAATAATTTCACAGGTAAAATCCCTTCTATTAAGACATCGGTTGACATAAAGGAGATAAATCTCGGCGGGCTGACCGGAGCCTTTGAGTTCGGCAATATTACAGGGATAATGAGCGGATATATAAGAGAGCTTGTTATTACCGACGGCCAAGCGGAACAATTCGACGCCTCCATAGAGAGCATTAGGGGGAAAGGAGCGCCGCAATGGATAAGCGTTGAGGCTCTGGAGAATATATCTGTTCTTGGCTCAGGCTCTTCCACATCAATACTCAACAGAGGCATTTACAGTCTCTTTAAGAAATACAGATATGAAAAGATAGGGTTTAAAGGCTCGCTCAGAAACGACAATCTTCTGCTATCAGGCATTAAAGGCGAAGGCGGCAAACAATATCTTGTAAAAGGAGGCATTATTCCTCCAAAAGTGAATGTAATAAGCTACACTCAGAATATCTCGTTTCAGGATATGGTCAAGAGGCTTAAGAGAATAAAGCAGATTGAGAAGTAAACCGCCGGCAGCGAAAGAAGGGGGGATATACCTGCTATCACGATTTTCTTACTTCCCCTCTTGCTGCATCATCTCCATCCCATTGAGTCTCTCTTCAAACTCTTTGGTCTTGTCTTTAAGCTCGACTTGCAGGCGTTCGAGTTCAGAGAATAGGGAATCAATTTTTGATTGTGAATTGTGGAGCGACTTTGACAGTGCAGTGATGGCGCTGCCGTCGCCTTTAGCTGAAGCATACACCATATCTTTGTTGCCTTGCTCAATTACCGCTTCAAGGCTTACGATCTCGCCTTCAATTTCAGCGATCCGCTTCTGCAGAGCTCCGAGCGTTTTTGACTTCTCATTGACCAGTTCAGCGCGGAGGCGGCGGCGGAGTTTCTTGTCCATGGGTTTGCCCCCGTTCGCTTTAGTGTCACGCGGCTTCGGGGGGGATTCATTGCTCCATCCCACTCTGTCAAGGAAGTCCTGATACGTGCCTTCAAAAAGCGTTGCTTTCCCGCCGTCAAAGACAATGAGCCGTGTTGCGATGGCATGGAGTATCATTTCACTGTGAGTAACCATGACTACGGCTCCGCTGAAGTCGTCTATCGCCTCAAGCAGGGAATCGGTGGATTCCATATCAAGGTGGTTCGTTGGTTCATCGAGTATCAGCATGTTGGCAGGGCTGACGAGCAGCTTGCCTAAAAGCACACGGCTCTTCTCTCCGCCGGAGAGGACGCTTATCTTTTTAAGCGCGTTGTCCTTCGGAAACATCATGACTCCGCATATGGTGCGCGACGCGCCCCTGTTATGGTCAGGGTGCGCTTCCATGATCTCTTCCTCCACGGTCTTCTTCGGGTCTAGGCGGTTTATATTTGTCTGTCCAAAATACGCAAACTTCAGGTCATTGTGATAGCGCACCTCACCGCTCAAAGGAGCTAATTCCCCGGTCAGAAGGTTCAGGAGCGTTGTCTTGCCCTTGCCGTTCTTTCCTATTATCGCGATGCGGTCCTTCTTCCCGACAGAAAAGCTCACCCTGTCAATTAACGGCTCGCCGAATTTAAATCCGAAGTACAGGTCTTTCACCTCCATAAGCTGCTTGCTGTGAAAGGGAGCGGAGTTAAAGCTGAAGTCAAGATTCTTTGTGTCTGATAATTTTTCGAGCCGCTCCTTTTTCTGCAATGCCTTGACCCTCGACTGGACCGCCTTCGCCTTGGTAGCCTTGGCACGGAAGCGGTTAATGAACTGTTCGATCTCCGCCCGCTTCTTCTCATCGTTTACCCGTGTCTTTTCATATATCTCTTCTTCCAGTATTAATTGCTGATACACATTTTCCGTAGGCCCGGCTATCTTTCTTATCCCACAGCGATGGATCGCCATTGTATGTGTGGTAACGCTGTCCATAATTGAGCGGTCATGGGTAATTATCATCAGCTCTTTTTTCCATGATCTTAAAAATTGGACAAGCCAGCGGAGCGACACGATATCGAGATAGTTTGTAGGTTCGTCAAGCAGCAGGAGATTAGGATCCGAGACGAGCAGCTTCGCAAGGTTCAGTCTCACCTGGAACCCTCCGGATAACTGCGCAGGATTGAGAACGAGATCTTCAATGGAAAATCCGAGGCCCATCAGTATGACTTCAGCCTTGTAACTTTCATCCCTGCCGTCTTCGTAATGCGGCAGGCTAAGACATGCCTCTTTTAACACGCTATCTTCAGTAAACTGGATGTGCTGGGAGAGGTGCCCTATCTTGTATCCGGATGGAATGCTGATAACTCCAGAGTCCTGACGCTCCTGTCCTAATATCAGCCTGAAGAGGGTTGTCTTGCCGTGACCGTTCCTGCCCACGAGTCCAATGCGCTCTCCGGGGTTGATTATAAACCCGATCTTGTCGAAGAGCACCTGGCTTCCGTATGATTTTTCTAAATTACTTATCTGGATCATGTTGTTATTTGCCTTATAATGGGTTGTTGTTCCCGTGGAAGTTCTGTACGGATATCCGACGGGAATCCTGAAAAAACTTCAATGCTGCCGGACTTGTTTTGCATACAGCGGATAGTATTGTATGATTTTAGTGTGTGTTAATTCAATTCAGGACTCGTGACTATTGAAATAAAGGCGGCTCTTATGATAGGCTATTTCATCTGCAAGCTGGGAAAATCTTATTTTTCTTAAGCAGAAAAACACACGCCCATCCAATCTTCTCTCTGTCAGTGTCCCTATGTTAGGGAATTCAGAGAAAAAGGGCGGAGGAAAAAAACTGAGGAGGCACATATGGTAATCACAATGAAGGAACTTCTGGAAGCCGGTGTCCATTTTGGACATCAGGTGAAGCGTTGGAATCCAAAGATGAAGAAGTACATCTTTGGGGAGCGTAACGGCATCTACATCATTGATCTTCAGAAAACTGTGAAGATGTTTGAAGAGGCCTATAACTTTATCAAGGACCTATCCAGCAGAGGAGAGTCTGTGCTCTTTGTAGGCACAAAAAAACAGGCGCAGGATGTAATAATCGAAGAAGCCCAGAGGGGGCAGTCCTATTTTGTAAATCAGCGCTGGCTCGGCGGCATACTCACAAACTTCAAGACAGTAAGGCAGAGCATTCAGAAGTTGAAAAATATCGAGAAGATGCGGGAGGACGGCACCTACGAACTTCTTACCAAGAAAGAGGTTGCAAAGCTTGAAACTGAAAGACTGAAGCTCGTGAAGAATCTTGGCGGAGTGAAAGATATGACATCTTATCCGGGCGCCATCTTTATAATTGATCCGAAAAAAGAGAGGCTGGCTATTGCAGAGGCAAAAAGGCTCTCGATCCCTATTGTCGCTGTTGTTGACACCAACTGTAATCCTGATGAGATAGATTATGTAATCCCGGGCAATGATGACGCAATAAGGACCATAAGGCTCTTAACCTCCAAAATCGCTGATGCGGTGATTGAAGGCAAAAGCATCCTGAACAAGACAGCCGGAGATACTGATGAGCAAATGGCTATTCAGGAGAAGAAGGCAGCGGAAAACATAGAAATCGGGGAAGAGATCGAGGAGGAGACAGCAGTATGATCACAGCAGAGGCAGTAAAAAGACTCAGGGAGCAGACAGGCACCGGTATGATGGAGTGCAAAAAGGCCCTCACCGAGAGTAATGGTGATTTTGAGAAGGCCGTTGACCTGCTGCGCCAGAAGGGGCTCGCGGCTGCTGCAAAGAAGGCCGGCCGTATCGCTGCTGAAGGCATTATTGCCCTGCATCTCGCAGGGACAACAGGGGTGCTTGTAGAAGTCAACAGCGAGACCGATTTTGTAGCAAAGAATGAAGAATTCCGGAAATTCGCAGGAGACCTTGCAGAACTTGTCTCTACACGGAACCCTGCTGATGTTGAAGCTCTTTTAAACCTGCCGCTTGACGGTGCCACTGTTGAGGCAAAGAGGCAGGAACTTATACAGAAGATCGGAGAGAACCTCTCTGTCCGCAGGTTTGTCAGGTACGAG
>JBFLVX010000047.1:0-14869 GCA_040758255.1 Nitrospirota bacterium | reverse complement strand
GGCCTTGCGCTGCCTTCAGCAATTCTTCAATTGCGTCAGGGCTTCGGGCGTCTCATAAGGAGCTCTGATGAGCGCGGCGTGGTTGCCATTCTTGACGGACGGCTTGTTAAGAGTTCATACGGCAGATCGATCATCTCTTCTCTTCCCAAAATGAATATTGCGCATACTGTAGAGGAGGTTAAAAGGTTCTTTGATTCAGTTCCACAGGAAGCATATCAAGATAAACAAATCAGGAGTGAGACGCTTATAGATAACCCTCATAAAAAGGGGTATAATGTAGCATTGGCAAAGGGAAGGCGGAGGTAATTAAGTGACGATATTGTTAGCTGTACTGGTTATAATCGCAATTGTCCTGTTAATTGTTTTGTTAACGCGGAATCCGCATGCAAAATTGCTGCAAATAGAGGCTCAGTTATCGTCTTTTGAGAAGAATCAGGAGAGGACGGAAAGGGCGTTAAAGGAAGAGATAGCGAAGAACAGGGAAGAGACCGCAAGTAATTCGAAACAACTGCGGGAAGAGATAGTTAATAGCATGACTAATATTGCAAACTTACAAAAAGACCAGCTTGACATATTCTCAAAACAGCTTACTGCCTTGACGTCTTCTAACGAAGATAAGCTTGGTAAAATGAGAGAAACTATTGAAACCAAACTAAAACTTATACAGGACGATAACAGCGAGAAACTTGAAAAGATGAGGATAACAGTTGATGAAAAACTTCATGCAACGCTTGAAAAGCGATTAGGAGAATCTTTTAAGCTGGTTAGTGAAAGATTAGAACAGGTTCATAAAGGGTTGGGAGAGATGCAGAATCTGGCTGTTGGAGTCGGTGATTTAAAGAAAGTATTATCGAACGTAAAGACCAGAGGGATATTAGGCGAAATTCAGCTTGGCAATATCCTTGAGCAGATACTTACACCGGAGCAATATTCTAAAAACGTAGCCACCAAAAAAGGAAGCAGGGAGAATGTAGAGTTTGCGATTAAGCTTCCGGGAAAAGACGATTCAGGGGAAGTCGTTTATCTGCCTCTGGATTCCAAATTCCCAATCGAAAATTATCACGCATTACACAATGCCTATGAGCATGGAGAGCCCGTTGCAATTGAGGAAGCCGCAAAGCTTCTTGAAGGCAATATAAAGAAATGCGCTAAAGACATACGCGATAAATACATTGACCCTCCAAATACAACTGACTTCGGGATATTGTTTTTGCCTGTTGAAGGGCTCTACGCGGAAGTGGTCAGAAGACCTGCGTTGCTTGAAATCCTTCAAAGAGACTATAAAATAATGATCGCGGGGCCGACAACCTTATCCGCATTTTTAAACAGCCTGCAAATGGGATTCAGAACGCTGGTTATTGAAAAACGTTCAAGTGAGGTATGGAATATTTTAGGGGCGGTTAAAACAGAGTTTGAAGAATTCGGAAATGTTTTAAAAAAGGCTCAGAAAAAGATAAAGGAAGCAGACGACGAAATAGACAAACTGGTTGGCGTAAGGACGCGGCAGATACAGCGTAAGCTTAAGGATGTGCAGGAATTACCCGCGCAGGAATCTTTGCTGAATCTACCGGGCGAAATATTAGATAATGATGAAGCCGAAAATGATGGGAACAATCAATAACCGTTAACCTTTAAAAAGGAGGGCGCTATGGCGGAGAAATTGAATCATGAGGAGTTCATAAAAAAGGCTATTGTTAGCCTGAGAAAAGAGGGGTACAAAGGCATACACACTGTCTATTCAGGATTCAACACTGCTTTTAAGAAATATTTTGACGGTGAAGATCCGATAAAGGCAACCAATCAGCTTGCCGAGGAAGGGAAGATCGTGATCCGGCCTGTCAAGGGAGGGGTCATGCTTTATCTTCCTGAAGAGGCCCCGAAAACTGCGAATGTGGGCGATGAAGCATTAAAGAAGATGGGTTTATAGAGTTAGGAGTCGGGAGTTCAGCGTTAAAGAATTAGAGATTGGTAATGCAAGGGCAACCACGGAGACATGCCCCTACATGTTTGAAAGGACATAACTATGGCGGATATTCTTGAAGAGTCAATTGAGATAAGAAAGATATGGGGCGGCTTCAGGCAGGCGAGGGTGCTCCTCACGGCGAACAACTACAAGATATTTGATTATCTCATAAAACCTCAATCAGCAGGCAGTGTCTCAAAAAAACTGAAGACCGATTTAAGAGCGACAACGATATTGATGGATGCCCTGACAGGCCTTGGCTTTCTTAAAAAACAGAATAACAGGTATCAGAACACAAGCCTCGCTTCCAAATCCCTTGTCTCAGGCAGCCCGCATTATCAAGGCGACATTATCAGACATGCGGATAACTTGTGGCAGAACTGGTCAGGGCTTGATGACGTACTGAAGACCGGCAAACCTTGCCGCAAGGCTCATGATCATGAGGCGTTTATTCTTGGAATGCATGACCTGGCATCTCTTAAAGTTGATAAAGTTCTAAAGGCGATAGGATTGAAAGGCGTAAAGACAGCCCTTGACCTCGGAGGAGGGCCGGGAACATATTCAATAGAGATGGCGAAGAAGGGTGTGCAGGTAACGCTTTTTGACAGGCCTGAGACTGTCGCGATTGCAAAGAAGCTTGTTGGCAAAATCCCCCTTAATCCCCCTTTGCCAAAGGGGGGCGAGGGGGGATTTCAAAATAACATTCATTTTATTCAGGGTGATTTTATTAATGACAATATCGGAAACGGCTACGACTTGATATTTGCCAGCCAGATATTGCATTCGGTTTCAGACAAAGAGAATATTCGCATACTCAAGAAATGCAAAAGCGCATTAAATGTAAATGGCAGGATTGTTATTCAGGAGTTTCGCATATCAAAGGACCTGACTCAGCCTTCGAATAGCGCACTATTTGCTGTGAACATGCTCGTCAATACTGACGGCGGAAGATGTTATTCACCCGATGAGATGAAAGGCTGGCTGTCGAAGCTCGGCATGAAAAATATTTCAGAGAAGGTGATTGATGATTCAGTGCTGGTCAGCGCGGTTAAACCATGACAATACGCGAACAGACAGAGGCAATAGAAAAACAGATCCTGCATCCCAACGCTTGTCTGAGTTCCGCAAGCAGAGGCAGAGAGCGGAAAGAGAAAGAAGGCGAGATCAGGACATGCTTTCAGCGTGACCGGGACAGGATCATCCATTCAAAATCATTCAGAAGGTTAAAGCATAAAACACAGGTCTTTCTTGCGCCGAAAGGCGACCATTACAGAACGCGCCTGACGCATACTCTTGAGGTCTCACAGATCGCCAGGACCATTGCGCGCGCCCTCAGGCTGAATGAAGATCTTACAGAGGCGATCGCGCTCGGACATGATCTGGGGCATACTCCTTTCGGCCACGCGGGAGAAGATATATTGCGCGAGATTTATCCGGGCGGCTTTGCGCACTACAAACAGAGTTTGAGGGTAGTTGAGCTTCTTGAAAGAAAAGGACGCGGCCTGAATCTTACTTATGAGGTGAGAGACGGCATATTAAAGCATTCAAAAGGCAAGGGGAAGATATTATCAAAGCGGCGCAGTGACGAATCTCTGGAAGGGCAGATAGTCAGAGTCTCTGATGTTATAGCTTATGTTAACCATGATCTTGATGACGCAAAGCGCGCTAGTGTTCTGAAGCGTTCTGACATGCCTTCTGAATTTTTCAGCATAGGCGATACCCCTACAGAAAGGATCGATGCGATGGTCAAGGACGTGATATACACATCGCTTTCTTCAGGGCTTCAGGATATAAAAATGAGCGATGAGATAATGAATATCACATATGCCCTGAGAGATTTTCTTTATGAGAATATATATGAGGGAGAAGTGACCAAGGGGGAATTTAAAAAGGCGAGGAAGGTTTTGCTTGACCTTTATAATTACTATATGGAGCACACGGAAGAAGTCTTCAGAGAATTTCCAAAAGATATTATTGCAAAAGAGAATAAGGGAAGAATGGTTTGTGACTTTATCGCAGGTATGACCGACAGATATGCGTTAATGATGTATGAGAAGCATTTTCTTCCCCAGCCGTGGAAGGTTTTTTAGGCATTTGAAGCGTTATCTAACTATTTGTATTTAAACTAATTTATCTTGACAACTTATGTATCTCCTTTTATAATTTAAGAAAAACAAGCAGGAGGGTGTATGACAAAAGCAGAGTTGTCAGATAAGATCTATGAAAAGATAGGTCTTTCCAGAAAAGAGGCGTTAGGGATTGTGGAGATGCTTTTTGAATCTATAAAGAGTATCCTCGCAGATGGAGAGTCTATAAAGATCACCGGATTTGGAACTTTTCTTGTTAGAAAGAAGAGCGCTCGAAAGGGAAGAAACCCGAAGACAGGGACAGAGCTGGAGATCGAGCCGAGAAAGGTTGTTACATTTAAACCGAGCCTCCATTTTAAGGCGCTGGTTGAGAAGGTTTAGTAGACACCAGTTTGCCACAGTCTGTTAAAGCAGGCACAAAGGGACAAAGCAACAAAGGCACAAAGTAAGAAAGAAACTATCTTAGTCCGTGTAAGTCAGCGGCTAAATGCTGTTTTTTATCAGCATTCTTAAAGCATAATGAATATAGAACCTTCGCTTGGAACCAAAACGATACCGGACAAGCTTTTTTATAAGATCGGCGAAGTCAGTGAGGTTGCGGATATTGAGACTTATGTCTTAAGGTACTGGGAGTCGGAATTCCCTTTTTTAAAACCGAGAAAGAATAAGGCCGGGCAGAGGGTATATGCAAGAAAAGACCTGGAGCTTATTATCCAGATAAAGAACCTTCTGTATAAAGAAAAGTATACTATCGCAGGCGTCAGAAAGAAATTCTCAGACCGTTCTTTAACAAAGAACAGTGTCTCAATGGAGACTCTTCAGGATGTCAAGAGAAAGCTGAAATCTATTTTGAAGATATTAAAGTAGTAAGAGCTTGTGTTTAGTTTACAGGAGCCGTAAAGGGAAGTACTGAGTCAAGTCTTTCAATTTTACCTTCAACTGCCGTATACTAACTGCTTATTAAATGATACGGGGCGTAGCGCAGCCTGGTTTAGCGCACTCGCTTGGGGTGCGAGAGGTCGGACGTTCGAATCGTCTCGCCCCGACCATTTAACTCTTGTTTTTTTAAAGGCAAAATGCTATTATTTTAAAGCTGTATCTTATTCCTGGAATTTTATTAAGAGTGGGTCTTCCCACTCTTTTGTTTTTAAAGGATACAATGGATAAAGATGCTCTGGAGAAAAAGATTGCCGGGATCATAGAGCCGGTGATAAATGCCCTTGGAATGGAGCTTGCCGATATGGAGTTTTCCACTGAACGGGGCAGGCTCCTTTTGAGGGTTTTTATTGATAAGGAAGGCGGGGTTACAATAGATGATTGCGAGCTTGTCAGCCGTGAGATAGGGAGTATTCTTGAGGTGGAGGACCCTATTAAGCGCGCTTACACCCTTGAGGTCTCTTCGCCGGGGCTTGACAGGCCGCTTAAGAGGCCGGAAGATTTCAGGCGGGCTTCAGGCAAGACAGCAAGGGTTGTGACGCATGAACCGATTGATAAACAGACATTCTTTGTTGGAGATATTATTGATGCCGGAGATATGGAAATAGTTTTGTTATTACCAAAGGATAAAAGAGTGACCATTTCTTATGAAAATATTTCAAAGGCAAGACTGGAGGTTAAAGTCTAATTATGAATAGAGAACTGATTCGCATTGTTGAGCAGATGAGCAAGGAGAGGGGAATTCCCAAAGAATCTATTATTGAGACCCTCGAATCCGCTCTTTTATCGGCTGTGAGGAAGAAGTACGGTATTGATCTTGACATATATATAAAGATCAATACGAAAAGCGGAGAGATAGCGATAAATGCGATAAGAAAGGTCGTTAATGATGTTACGGATACTGTAAGGGAGATATCACTGAAAGATGCGAAGAAGATCGATCCGTCCAAAGGCATAGATGATACGATTGAGACCCCCATATCCATTGAGGGTTTCGGCAGGATAGCGGCCCAGACGGCAAAACAGGTGCTATTTCAGAAGGTAAGGGAGGCTGAGAAGGGCGCTATATATGAGGAGTATAAAGACAAGGCAGGGCAGATTGTCAGTGGCGTAGTCATTCGCAAGGAGAAGGGGGCTTACTATATCGCTCTCGGGAGGGCTGAAGCGACTCTCCCGCAAAAACTTACATTGCCGACTGAAAATCTCAAGAGGGGAGAGACGATCAGGGCTTATCTGGAAGAGGTGAAGATTACGCCGAAGGGGCCTCTGATACTTCTCTCAAGGGCGCACCCTAATTTTGTCGCAGAATTGTTCAAGATGGAGATCCCGGAGATTTATGAAGGGCTGGTCGTTATAAAAGATATAGTAAGAGAGGCCGGCGACAGGACAAAACTCACGGTTAAGTCAAATAGCCCCTCGGTTGACCCTGTTGGCGCGTGCGTCGGTATGAAGGGCACCCGTGTACAGTCTATAGTAAGAGAATTAAACGGCGAGAGGATTGATATAATCCCGTGGACAGATGATCCGAGAGTCCTTATACCAAAGGCATTGAGTCCGGCTTCTGTGGAGAGCATCGGGATAAATGAGGAAGAGAAATCCGCAATGGTGGTTGTCAGCGACCAGCAGCTCTCTATTGCTATCGGCAAGAGAGGACAGAATGTGAGGCTGGCGATGAAGCTCACTGGTTGGGATATTGATATAATTAGCGAGTCAGAGTATGAGCGGATGAAAGCTGGGAAGTCAGAAGAGGGATCGGAGGAAGTCCGGGAGAGCGGAAAAGAGGGCGAAGATGTACAGGCCTCCGGAGATGAAGAAAGCTGAAAACGCCAGTAATATAAAAATTTTTAACCGCACTTCAGATATATCTTGCGGCACGCCTGTGCAGTATCTGAAAGGTGTAGGGCCTGCCCGCGCCGGCCTCCTGTTACGCCTTGGCATAAGGACTATTGAAGATATACTCTATTTCTTTCCCTGGCGCTACGAGGACAGAAAGAACCTCAAAAAAATACGAGACCTTGCCGCCGGAGATACAGAGACAGTGTCAGGCGAAGTAGTCTCCGCTGAGATCATCACCACCCCCAGAAAGAGGATGAAGATATTTGAGATCACCCTCAGCGACGGCACTGGCCGTCTCAAATGCAAATGGTTTAACCAGCCTTTTCTGAAGAGATATTTCAAAGGCGGCGAGAAGGTAGTTCTTAGCGGTTCCGTAAAAGGAAGTCTGTACGGCGCTTACAGCTTAGAGATGGAGAACCCTGACTTCGAGATACTTGGCAATGAAGACAGGCTCATCTACACATCAAGAATCGTTCCCGTGTATAAAGCAACAGAAGGCATATCGCCGAAACAGCTCAGGACGCTGATGTACCATACCGTCTCTTCCAATCTCGATTTGATTAAAGATTATATCCCCGAAGATATTCTTAAGAGAAATAATTTAAAGCCCCTGCTCTGGTCTTTAAACGAGATGCATTTTCCTGAGGAGTTTTCAGACGTATCTGCCCTAAACAGGATGAGGAGTCCGGCTCACAGGCGTCTCGTCTTTGATGAGTTCTTTCTGCTTGAGCTTGGGCTGGCGCTTATGAAGAAGAGAGAGACACTTGAGAAGGGGATAAGTTTTAAAGACGGCGGCGCGCTTGTCAATAAGTTCCTTCAGTATATCCCGTTTAAACTCACTGCCGCGCAGCAGAGAGTTATAAGTGAGATTAAAGCCGATATGATGAGGCCTCTGCCGATGAACAGGCTTGTTCACGGCGACGTCGGCTGCGGTAAGACCGTTGTTGCCGTCATCTCGATGCTTATCGCGGTTGAGAGCGGTTATCAGGCATGCCTGATGGCGCCGACCGAACTGCTTGCGGAGCAGCACTTTATAAATATCCATAAGATGATGGAAATACTCGGGTTGCGGGTTGTACTCCTCACATCAAGCAGCAAGGGCAAGCCGCTTGATGATATTTCTCAGGGTGCGGCGCATATCATCATAGGAACTCACGCGCTTATACAGGAGAGCGTGACATTTAAAAACCTTGGGCTTGCGATAATTGACGAACAGCATAAATTCGGAGTTGTGCAGAGGGCGGATATCAGGAGGAAAGGGTTTAATCCCGATATTCTTATTATGACCGCTACGCCAATTCCGAGGACTCTTGCATTGACACTTTACGGAGACCTTGATATATCCATAATTGATGAGCTTCCCAAGGGGAGAAGGCCTGTCGCCACTAAGGTCTTCTTCTCCTCTCAGAAGGAGAATGTCCATTCCCTCATCAAAGAAGAACTCTCAAAGGGAAGACAGGCGTACATTGTATATCCTCTGATCGAAGAATCCGAGAAGCTCGATCTCAAATCCGCGATTGACGGATTTGAGGCATTCAAAAGGCTATATCCTGAGAGGCGGATCGGGATGGTTCACGGAAGGATGCCCCGCGATGAGAGAGAAGCCGTTATGACAGAGTTTAAATCAGGAGCTATTGATATGCTCATCGCGACAACAGTCATAGAGGTGGGGATAGACGTGCCTAACGCATCGCTGATGCTGATTGTTCATGCCGAGAGGTTCGGGCTTGCTCAGCTGCACCAGCTCAGGGGAAGGATTGGCCGAGGGGGTTATGACTCATACTGCCTGCTTCTTGCGTATCCGCCTTTTAGCGAAGAGGCGAAGAGAAGGCTTAAGGCTATGGAGTCAACAGGCGACGGTTTTAAGATAGCTGAGGAAGACCTCTCCATCAGGGGGCACGGAGATTTTTTCGGCACCAGGCAGTCTGGCATTCCTGAACTGAATGTTGCTAACATAGTACGTGATCTGGATATACTTGAGACAGCGAGGAGGGAGGCATTCGCGCTTGCGGACGCTGATCCGGGGCTGAAGGGATATCCAATGCTTAAAGAGAAGCTGCAAAGAAGATGGATGGGCAGGCTGGAGTTAATAAAGAGTTAATAGTGGCAAAAGGTCGCAGGTCATGGGTTTTCCCATAACCTATGACCCATAACCTTTAACCCGGATTCTTTTTGGAGGGGATATGATAGACAAGATCAGGGTAAGCTTGAAAGAGGGGATGAAGCGCGTCAGATGGATCACGATGTTCCTTGCCGAGAGGACAAGGGCTGAGACTGAGATAGGAAAGCTGATGTTTGAAAGCAGCAAACTCGAGAGCAAGATGGAGAAGCTCTATATTGACATCGGCAAAAGGGCTGTTGAGCTTCAGCAAAAAGGCGAGAAATTCTTCTTCAATGATTTCATTGTCCAGCAGGCGATAGCCGAGATAAGAGATCTAAAAGACGCTATTGATGACTACAAAAAGCAGGCGAAGGAGCTCAGTAACATCGAAGAATGATCACTTATATTTTTGTATTCATCTTCGGCTCGATTATAGGTTCTTTTCTTAATGTATGTATTCACCGTATCCCGAGGGGTTCCTCGATTGTCTTCCCCGCCTCGAGCTGCCCTTCGTGTGGCAGCCCGATAAAATTTTATGACAATATCCCGATATTAAGCTATCTCCTCCTCATGGGGAGGTGCAGGGCTTGTCAGGCAAAAATATCATCGAGGTATCCGTTCGTAGAGTTCCTTAACGGCATTTTTTATGTCTTTGC
Source organism: Nitrospirota bacterium (assembly GCA_040758255.1). Classification (GTDB taxonomy): domain Bacteria; phylum Nitrospirota; class Thermodesulfovibrionia; order UBA6902; family UBA6902; genus JACRPZ01. The sequence continues at coordinate 5,290 of JBFLVX010000047.1, read as the reverse complement.
TCTTTACAGGTTCGGCAGCGATTCAATATGGACAGTGCTGATATACTTTGTCTTTCTTTCTGCTTTGATAGTGATAACATTTATTGATATTGATTTTCAGATAATACCCGACTCCATAACTTTGCCCGGCATCCCGATCGCGCTCATTTTAGGCTCCACTCTTCTGCCGGATCCGTTTGAAGGCTTTGACTATTTTCAGAAATTTCAACCCTTAGGTTTGAAGGCATCTCTTATAGGCATGATAAGCGGAGGCGGATTCTTCTATCTTGTTGCTGCGCTTGGAAAGGCTTTATTGAAGAAGGATGCAATGGGCGGCGGAGATATAAAGATGATGGCGATGGTCGGAGGTTTAATGGGCTGGAAGTCTGTTATTCTCACGACATTTCTTGCAAGCCTTCTTGGCTCTGTAATAGGTATCGCGCTTATTGCCGTAAAAGGTCGGAGATGGGGAAGCAGGATACCTTTCGGCCCTTATCTTGCGCTCGGCTCTGTCATAACACTTTTCTACGGACACGAACTCTTAATGTGGTATCTGTATTGACCCAGATAGTATGGTTACAAAGATTCTGATTGTATTGCTCACTTTATTTTCAGGCCTCATGGCCGGAATCCTCCTTGCGCCAGTACTCCAAACAGAAGGCGTAAAGATCATCCTCGGCATATCACTGCTTCTGTCGGCGGCAGTGTTCTATTCGATTATAAGGTCGCGTGTCTTTAGACGGGGCGAGAGATTAAAGGCGGCTGAAAACGCGAAAGAAGGCTCCGAGGTAGGATTTGTTGTTGAGACTTTTCATGAACTTGTCGGGAAACTCAAGGAGAAAGAGAAGGAGCTTGCGTCTCTGAAGGCTTTGGCTGAAGAGAAGGCGGCAGGCATCGAGGCGTACAATGAGAATATCCTTCAGAGCATTCCGAGCGGAGTTGTCACCGTCAATAATTCAATGAATATAGAGAGCATCAACAATGCCGCGAGGCGCATTCTTGGGATCTGCAGAGAAGACATTACAGAAAGACATTTTGCCGAGGTCTTTAATGAGCCCCTGTCATCGCTTATATCAAGCGATAAGACCCTTTTAAGAGAGGAGTCTCCATATATCACGGAGGATAAGAGGCATATCTGGATAGGCGTCACATCTTCGCAGTTAAAGAATGCTTCCGGTGAGATTATCGGCAAGATATTTATATTTGTTGACCTGACTGATATTAAGGCGCTTCGGGCGCAGGTGGAGCTTAAGGAGAGGCTCAGCCAGCTTGGCGAGATGTCCGCGGGTATCGCCCATGAGTTCAGAAATTCAATGTCCGTGATCTCCGGCTATGCGAATCTCCTTAGCAAGAAATTTTCCCCTTCAAATAATACCTCGGTTGACGCGATACTGCTTGAGATAAAGAATATGGATGTCATCATCTCAGAGCTTCTCGCGTTTGCGAAGCCTACTGTTTTAAATACATCCTCTGTTGACCTGAATGATCTGGTTAATAAGACGGTCTCAACTGTTACTGAAGGCAATGACCGGATCAAGGTTTTGATAAGCACGGGCGGCAATCTATACGTTAAGGCCGACGAAGTCCTCTTAAAGCAGGCGCTGGCTAATCTTTTTATTAATGCGGTTGAATCAATGCCTGAGGGCGGGAGTCTTGAGGTGAAGACGCATTCCTTTAATGATAAAGTTATTATAACTGTGAAAGATACGGGCCATGGAATTCCGGATGATATAAAGGCGAAGATATTCCTGCCTTTCTATACGACCAAGGAGAAGGGGATAGGGCTTGGGCTTGCGCTTGTGCAGAAGATCATAGTATCGCACGGCGGCATTATTGACGTGGATAGCAGAGAAGGGGAAGGTTCTACCTTCAGGATAACCCTGCCTGCTGTTTCATAAGATATTTACATTTAAGGCATCAGCATTTCTGCCCGGCGGTGTTTCGTCCATAGGGACTGAGTTCTCTCAGTTCTCTTATAATAACCGGCATCCTCTTTAGAACAATATCAATATCCTCATCCGTAGTATATCTGCTGAGCGAGAATCTGATGGAGCCGTGTATTGCGGTGAAGGGCACGCCCATAGCCCTCAATACATGCGAGGGTTCAAGCGAGCCTGAAGTGCACGCGGAGCCTGAAGAGGCGCAGATATTATCCTCATTCAGCCTCAGCAGTATAGCCTCTCCCTCAACATACTCAAAGCTCATGTTGGTGGTGTTGGGCAGCCTCTTTTCAGTATCGCCGTTTATCCTCGCGTCAGGGCATGAGCTGAGAAGTCCGGCTTCAAGCCTGTCCCTTAAAGCTCTCACTTTTGAGTTCTCCTCACTCATGAAAGTCTGAGCGAGGCCGCAGGCCTTTCCAAAACCGATTACAGAGGCGACATTTTCAGTTCCTGCCCTCCTCCCTTTCTCCTGATGTCCTCCAATCATGTACGGAGAGAAACGAGTGCCTCTTCTTACATACAATGCTCCCACCCCTTTAGTGGCGTGTATCTTATGCCCTGATATGGAGAGCATATCTATAGGGGTCTTCTTAACATCTATGGGAACCTTGCAGACACCCTGAACAGCGTCTGTATGAAAGAGCGCGCCTTTTGACTTAACAATTTCAGCAATCTCTTCAATGGGAAATATCACGCCGGTTTCATTGTTAGCGTACATGATCGTCACTATGGCTGTATCTTCGGTTATTGCTGCCTCAACATCCGCGGGCTTCAGCCGCCCGAGCTTGTCAACTGGGAGGAGTGTTGTCTTGTAACCCCTATCCGCCATTCTTCTGCAGAAGTTGAGCACCGCCGGATGCTCTACCCTTGTTGTTATGATATGCCTCTTTCCCGGCATTGCCTCAAGGCCGTTCATTATAGCGGTGTTGTCGCTCTCAGTGCCGCAGCTTGTGAATATGATCTCTTCAGGCTCTGCGTTGATAAGCGAGGCAACCTCCTCTCTCGCGGCCTCTATATTCCTGTGTATCTGCCCCCCGAAGGTGTGCATGCTCGATGGATTGCCGTAGAGGCTTGTGAAGTACGGAAGCATAGCCTCCAGCGCCTCATCCGCAACCCTTGTTGTAGCGTTATTATCAAGGTAAACTACTCTCATTCAGCCTCCACCATGAGTTCTCCGCTCACGAGTTCCCTGAGCTTCTTCTCAATATTTTTTATTGTAACGTCAGCCATGAGACAGCCGGTGCACATTCCCCTTAATGATATGATGACCCTGTTAGCGTCAACGTCTATAAGCTCCACATCTCCGCCGTCTGCCTGAAGAAGCGGCCTTATCTCTTTATTGATGATATCCTGTATCATACCAATCTTTTTGATGTTTGTGAGCCTCTCCTTTGGTTTTGATACCTCCTTGATGACTTTTTCAGCCCACACTTCCTTAAGAATATCCTCTATCTTTGATGCGCAGTCCCCGCAGCCGCCGCCAGCCTTTGTGAAATTTATAATATCCTCAACAGTGCGGAGATTGTTTTCAGCAGCGACCCGTTTAATCTTCCGGTCGGTAACCCCGAAACATTTGCAGACTATCTCTCCGCCTTCCTCAACTTCCCGCTTGACGCCTCTATAGTTCTCTATCGCAGCCTCAAGCGCCTCGCGCCCCATGACCGAGCAGTGCATCTTCTCCCTCGGCAAGCCGCCTAAATATTTCGCGATCTCCTTGTTTGTTACCTTTAACGCCTCATCAAGCGTCCTGCCCTTGATAAGTTCCGTTAGCGCCGAGGATGAAGCTATTGCGCTGGCACAGCCGAAGGTCTGAAACTTCGCGTCAGTTATCCTGTTTGTCTCTTTATCTATCTTCAGAGTCAGCTTTAACGCATCGCCGCAGACAATATTCCCTATCTCACCCACTGCATCTGGATTCTCGATCTCTCCGGCATTGTTCGGGTGCAGGAAGAGATCTTTAACTCTTTCAGTATATTCCCACATACCACCTTTGTATCACAGCTATGAGAGCTTGTCAAGGATAGAGGGGATATGATAAATTACATGTGCCTGATTTTAACTCCGGATTCGGGATTCAGCCTCTTCTCCGCGTTGTTTCGCTCAACTATCGGAAGGGAATAGAGATTATGCCTATTTATGAATATAAATGCACAAAGTGCAATGAACAGTTTGAGGTAAATCAGAGGATGTCCGATCCCTTGCTGACAGAGTGCAGGGTTTGCGGCGGAAAGCTGAAGAAGCTCATAACCAGCACATCATTTGTTCTCAAGGGAGGCGGATGGTATGTAACCGACTACCCCTCGGCAGACCGGAAGAAGGCGATTGAGGCGAAAAAAGGGAAGAAGGCGGATGTGAAAGATATAAAACCGGCAAAAAAAGAGGCTGCAAAGAAAGAGTGATGGAACCGTGCGTCCACGTCTGCGTCCCCTATGACCGCCTGAATCAATACCTTCCTTATATAAAAGAAGAGAGACTCAATCTTGAGATATACTTCGGCTCAAGAAGATTTGATGACATAACAAAAGCTGATATAACCGGGCTGAAGAATATACTCGACTATAAACCCAGGCTCTCAATCCATGCCCCTTTTATGGATCTCTCTCCTGCTGCGATTGATCTGAAGATAAGAGAGGTCACAGTCCAGAGATATTCCGATATCCTCGATTTTGCTGCTATACTTAAGCCGTCAGTGGTTGTATTTCACTCAGGATATGAGAAATGGAAGTATGATCACAAGATAGACGTATGGCTTGAAGGAAGCCTTGAGACATGGAGGCCGCTTAACAGGAAGGCCGAGGAGATTGGGGTTAAAATAGCGATAGAGAATATTTACGAGGATGAGCCTGAGAATTTGAGGCTTCTTGCAGAGGAGATGGCTTCAGAGAACTTCGGGCTATGTTTTGATGCAGGACACTTTAATCTCTTCTCCAAGATCACTCTCTCAGAGTGGCTTGATAAGACAGGCAGTTACATACATGAGCTTCATCTTCACGACAATGACGGGACATCGGACGACCATTCTGCCATAGGAGACGGCAATATTGATTTCGAGGCTATCCTGAACAGAGTAAACGGCCGAAACTGTGTTTATACGATCGAGGCGCATACGGTTGACAACGCAAAGAAGAGCCTGAAGAGGCTTAAAATAATAACAGATAATCTTAGAGATGAAAGGGGTTAGGTTAATAAATGGAATCATTTAAAGATTTAGGTTTATCCGAAAGTACATTAAAGGTTTTAAAGCGCAAGGGTTTTGAAGAGCCCACGCCGATTCAGATAAAGGCGATTCCGGCTGTTCTACAGGGGAATAAGGATATTGTCGGACAGGCGCAGACAGGCACGGGCAAGACTGCGGCATTCGGCCTTCCCAT
>JBFLVX010000046.1:0-14980 GCA_040758255.1 Nitrospirota bacterium | reverse complement strand
TGATTGTTGCCGGTGACCTGAATTCAACTCCTTTAACGCCGATGTTTAGGAAACTGCTTAAAATATCCGGGATCCGCGATTCAAGAACAGGGTTTGGATGGCAGCCGTCATGGCCTACATATTTTCCTGTTTTCTGGATTCCTATAGATCACATTCTCGTCAGCCCTGAGGTTCACGTTCACGAGAGGGCTACGGGATCTCGTATCGGTTCGGATCATTATCCAATATTTGCTGAACTTTCTATAAGTTAAAAAAATTATATCTCAAGGGAATAAACAATCACTGGCTGCAGTCCAAAGGTTTCCAGAGTGCTGCGCGCTATTTGGCTTCGCCAGACTAAAGACATATAGCCTCCCCTTCGCTCCGGGGAGCAATGCATCCCCGATCTTGAAAGTTAGGGGTTTTAAGGCGATTTTGATAAATAATTTGTCGGACAAATCAACATGTTTCTTAAATATTGGTTTGTCCTGGTTTTCCCAAATCCTATCTTAGACCATTAAAAAGGAAGGAAACACCCAATGAAATTATATGTATAAAGATACCAGAGTATTTCCTATATGGTAAAGAATATAAAACAAAAAAATGATAACCTGGCAGTAGGCGCAAAAGGGAGCGCTATAGCGTTTATACTAAAGATATCATCCGCTGGACTGGGTTTTGCAAACCAGGTTATTTTAGCGCGAATCCTGGGTGCCGGCGGGGTTGGCGAGGTCTTGCTTGCCATGACTGTGGTCAGGATATCTGTTCATATTGCAAAATTCGGCATGGAAGAGACTATGATGAAATTCATGCCCCTCTATATTGATCAGAAGGATGATTCGCGATTAAAAGGAACCATTTCTTTTGCAATAAAATTCTGCCTTCTCTTCTCAGCGATATTTACGTTGCTTATATTATTACTTTCAAAATTTATTTCAGTGAATATTTTTCATTCAGAAGGGCTGTTAAAATTGATGCCTGTTATGGTCATGGTAATACCTGCGTGGGCTATAAGGGATATAATCGGCGGCATTTTAAGGGGATATAAAGATGCGTTCAGGGCATTAATTCCGGAATCCCTTGTCTCACCTTTCTTAAGGATAGTGATTTTTTTAATTTTAATTTTCCAAGGCGTCTCTTCCTTATATGCAGTAATTGCATTTGTGGCAGGAGAAATCCTATCGCTTGCTGTTTCAATTAAGTTTTTGAAGGATAGATTGAAAAAATTAAAGCCTGTAAAAAAGCAATGTGATAAAAAGAAAGTTTTGGATGTGGCGCATACCATTGTATTTACCAGTATGAGTGTACTGCTCTACACACAGGCCGACATATGGATACTCGGCATGTTCAAATCAACAGAAATAGTCGGGATATATGGGGTTGCCGCTAAACTTGTTCTTCTCGTATATTTTCCTATAATGGCATTTGCCGCCGTAATCCCTTCCTTAATATCACTAATACATACATCAGGCGACATCCAGGAATTAAGACGGGTTGTCAGCGAAAGTTCCCGCTGGATACTCAGCCTGTCAATCCCCATAATTCTGATACTATTATTAGAAGGCAAATTCATTCTTAAATACTTTTATGGCCCGGAGTTTGAGGCAGGCTATTCTGTCTTGCTGATTCTCGTTCTTGGACAGATGATAAAAGCAGGCGCGGGATTGATAGGCGTCATTCTTCAAATGACGGGTGAACACAAGGTCTACATGAAGATAAATATTATATGGGGTATTTTGAATATTATTCTGAATATCTTGTTAGTTCCCAGATTCGGGATGATAGGAGCTGCTACTGCAACTGCATTCTGCCTTTCAATGGTAGATATAATCTGTATTTTTATAATACACAAGAGGTTATCAATACTTACTTTGGCAAGGGGATTAAAGTTTGATATCATTTTCATCGCCTTGGTGGCTATTTTTTATTTATTGATAACTTATTATAAATTTTATCCCGGGCAACATTTGCTCTTGGTTGCCGCCCTTACAGTTTATCTCTGGAAGGCTATATCTAATCATGACATTCCCTGGGGTCTTTTGATTGATAAATATAAAACAGGATAAACAGCTTATATTTTATTATATGAATGCTATAATATTTATAATTACAACATCAAAAATATAGCGTGATAAGCATTTGCAGATTTCATATTCAAGCTTTCTGAAATAAATTAGGGGTTTCCAGTTTGGCAATTAATTCACGATTTAATTCTGATAACAGCGTTCGTTTATTTAATAAACCGGCTCTTCAGTTCTCCATTGTATTTTTACTGCTCCTAACGGCTTTTGCCGTTAGGCTCTATCATATAAATAGACCGCCTTTAGACTTTTCACCCATTCGGCAGTATCAAAATGCTCATATCATAAGAGGCCTCTATTTTGAGAAAAATGAGTCTATCTCTGAATCAAGAAAAAATATTGCAAAACTTAATATGGAGAGAATGGGATTTCTCTTGGAACCCAGAATTATTGAAAATGCGGCTGTGTTTGGTTATCGAATTGCAGGAGAGGAACATTTCTGGATTCCCAGAGCATTATCAGCGGTATTTTGGGTTATCGGGGGCTTCTTTTTATATTTAATCGCAAGAGCAATGTTTTCTCCCGGCATAGCATTGTTTTCTATTATTTTTTATCTCTTTCTTCCTTACGGAATTTTGGCAAGCAGAAGCATCCAGCCTGATCCACTGATGGTAATGATGATGTTATTTAGTATTTACGGAATATTGAAATACGACGAAAATCCGTCGCGAATAAATCTTATTTCAGCAGCAATTGTAGCAGCAATCGCAACACTAATTAAACCATACTGTTTTTTTATGATATTCGGCGCATTCTTCTCATTAACTGTTCTGAGAACAGGATTTTGGAAGGCAATATTTCAGAGGAATACTCTTGTTTTTGCTTTTATAATTATTGCCCCTACAGTTGGTTATTACGTTTATGGTCTTCTGTACAATGTTGGTTTCATAGGAGAACATGCCAAGAGCAGCTTTCTCCCGCAGCTTATTTTATACCCTTTCTTCTGGAGGGGATGGCTTTCAATGATTGGAAATGTGATAGGTTATATAGCTTTTCTTTTAGCAATCATTGGGCTTTTTAAAATTAAGCCCGGACGACCCAAAGCGCTGCTGCTGGGGTTATGGATCGGATACTTTTTGTTCGGATTGTCCGCTACTTTTCAAATACACACACATAGCTATTACACCATGCCGTTTATCCCAATTGCCGCTCTATCTCTTGGCCCGTTAGCTGCTATGGTAATGAACCGCTATGCTCCACTATTATCATTGCGTTCAAAACTATTTGTTCTTACATTAATCTTTTCAGTCCTTATTGTTGGATTAAGTTTGAATATGCGTAAGCTGCCACTAAGGAAGGTACTTTCTGATCATAAAGGCGAGCTAAAAACTATGGCTACTTTTGTAGGGATTAACCCGGAATTCAGTAAATTTCTGAGTGATGATTTTGATGAAAATGTTCGAATAGCCAAAGAGATTGGTGAGCTTGTTGATCACAGTTCAAATACTATATTTCTAACTCCAGATTTTGGAAGAGTGCTTGCATATCATGGAGAATTTTCCGGGTTGCCATGGCCTACGAGCGAATCCTTATATGAACGCGGATTAAGAGGCACGAAAGTTCCTAATATTAAAGAAGATTTTACGCCTGAAAATATCAAAATTTTATATCAAGGAAAATTCATAAAATACTCTCCTGACTTTTTTATCATAACTGCATTTGATGAATTAGACAGGCAAACAGATTTGAATAATTTTCTCAAATCAAATTTTCCTGTATTTGTCCAAAGTGATGATTATTTAATTTTCGATTTAAGAAAAATGTCTAAGTAGATGTATATAACGGTAAGATTTTTTTGTTCTTATAGTCATAAGAAATGAAATTAATGCAATTTATTTAATGAAAAATCTACAGAAATAATTTCCCAATAATTGTGAATTTCTTTAATACTCACATATCAGAAAAGTCAGTGCAATTAGCAAGTGATGCGCTTAAGTCTACATATGTCAGTGCCGGGGAATTAGCCGACAAATTCGAAAAAGAACTTGAAGATGAACTTGGACTGGTAAATCCTGTAACATTGAACAGCGGAACGTCCGCGCTCTATCTTGCTCTGGCTGTTGCCGGAGTAAAGCCGGGAGATGAGGTTATCGTGCCGGCACAGACTTTTATAGCAACCGGCCTTTCGGTTTTAATGCATTATGCAAAGCCGGTCTTCGCAGATATTCAGTATAGAACCGGTAATATTGCCCCGGATTCAATAAGGCAGAAAATTACTGATAAAACTAAGGCGATTATCCCAGTGCATTGGGGAGGCTACCCCTGCGACCTTGATGAGATTAAAGAAATAGCCAGAGAAAATAATCTGGCGGTTATTGAAGACGCAGCACATGCTTTAGGCTCAACTTATAGAGGAAAGCCTATCGGCGCAATATCACGATTCACAGCCTTTTCTTTTCAGGCTATAAAACATCTGACCACTGTAGACGGAGGCGCTTTATGCTGTATAAATAAAGATGATTGTTACCAGGCTAAAAGACGCAGGTGGTTCGATATAGACAGGGACAATGCAAAACCATCTATTCTCGGTGAGCGTGAATATGATGCCACTCATGTTGGTTATAAACTCCATATGAATGACTTGTCCGCTGCAATTGGCCTTGGAAATTTAGCCGAATTCCCTGCAAATCTAAAACGAAGACAGGAGATAGCTGCGCGGTATCGCAATGAATTAAACGATGCTTCAGGAATTGAACTTCTTGATTATAAGAATGACCGGCTATGCGCCTATTGGCTTTTTACAATGCTGGTGGAAAAACGAGAGAATTTTATCCGTGCCTTGCAAAGCAAAGGCGTACCGGCATCAGTTGTTCATTTAAGGATTGACAAGAATTCCATTTTTGGCGGAATCACTCCGGATTTGCCGAATCAGGAAAGATTTAACGAGAGGCAAGTTTCCATTCCCGTTCATAATGGGTTGACAGATAGCGATGTTGACTTAGTTGTAAATGCAATAAAAGAAGGCTGGTAAAGTTCATAATATGTCAAAAATAAAAATAGCGTTGTTCGGCGGCCGCATACTGGGCTACAGATCCTTGGAAATATTAAATGAATACCGGAATAACGTAGATGTAAAACTTGTTATTCCGAATAAAGATGATGGAGAAGAAGGATCAGACTGGAAACCTCCACTGATACCGCTGGCAAAAAAATACGGTTTTGATACTCTCAACCCTCGGTCTCTTAAAGAAAAAGAAGTTATTGATTGTCTGAAAGAAAAAAAGGTGAATTTAATCTTGAATTCTTTTTGTACCAGGATAATGCCGAAACAAATAATCGACATCCCTGAATTTGGGGCAATTAATTTTCATTACGGGAAATTGCCTGAATATGGAGGTAGATTTATTGTAACCCATATCATACTGAACGGAGAAACTGACACTTGTGCCACTGCACACTATATGGAAGAAGGGATAGATACCGGCGATATTATTTTTGAAGAGCCCGTTTCTGTGAAGCCGGATGATACTGCAAAGGCTCTTTATTTTCGCTGTACAGATGCCGCAATCGTGTTATTCAGAAAAGTACTGGATCATTTAATATCTGGCACGCCGTTGCCGAGAAGAAAGCAAGAAGGAGAGAAGAGATATTTTCACTTTGAGGAACCGAATAAATGCCAAGTTGATTTAGACTGGGGCAAAGATAAAATAGAGCGTTTTGTTCGCGCCGTTACATTTGAACCCGTATCAAAGCCATGCATAAAAATTGGCAACCTTACATTTGATATTATTCCCAGGAAATAGTTTATGAAGGTTTATGGCTGACTATAAAATCACTAATTATGAGAAAAGGACAAATTTTAAAAGTACAAAAAGACTCATCCATACCATGGTTTGAGCAGATTGAAAAAACTGTCCTGCTGCCATATAACTCTGAGCCTCAGATTTACTATTCAATCAAGCCGCCTGATTATGTTACCGCTTTAACTCAAACAACAGAAAATAAATTTATCATATTAAAGCAATACAGACCTGTTGTTGAGGATTATACTCTTGAGCTTCCCAGCGGGCATATTGAAGTCGGGGAGACCCCAATCCAGGCGATCATACGTGAACTACAAGAAGAGACCGGATGCTTAGCGGAAGACGTGACATTACTTGGAGAAATTATCCCGGACACTGGCAGGCTGGAAAATACTCTCTGGGCATTTTATGTGAATAAAGTTAAAATAATGACTCTTCCTGACCCTGCGGAGAACGAAGGCATCGAGGTCAATTTAGTATCTCATGAAGAGCTTTTTAAGATGATCCTTGAAGGACGCCTAAATCATGCTCTTGATTTAAGCGTTATTACTATGGCAATTTTAAAACGATATTTAGCACTATAGGAGAATTATACATTATGAAATTATTGATAACCGGCAGCGAGGGTTCTCTGGCACAGATAGTCATTCCCTATTTATTGAATGATGGACACGAGATAATCGGGGTTGATAATTTTGCGCGTTACGGGGTTATTAACCGCAAGAGAAACTACGAATTTATGACAGGGGATCTTGGAGATACGGCAGTGGTTAAATCCATTTTCTCGAAATACCAGTTTGACGCAGTGTTTCACTTTGCCGCTTTAATATACGGAGTGGTCGGTTTTCATGAAAGACCCGCGGACATAATAGCGGATAACAATTTAATGACCATCAATCTTTTAAAATTAGGTCATGAAAAGATTAAAAGGTTTATTTATCTCTCCTCGTCAATGGTATATGAGCGCAGCATGAAATGGCCGCATAAAGAGGAAGACACTGATGATATAACAGTCATGAGCACCTCATACGGCCTGTCTAAGTATATCGGCGAGAGAGTTGCTCAGTCATTTCATGAGCAGTACGGCATTGACTATGTTATATGGCGTCCTTTTAATATTATCACCCCCTTTGAAGCGCCGGAGGAGGAGGGCTTCAGCCACGTTTTTGCCGATATGATAGATAAGATCCTTGTCCAAAAACAGAATCCGGTAAATGTTTTTGGCGACGGTGAACAGATAAGGTGTTTTACAAATATTTATGATGTTGCCGATTCACTTGCGCGGTTTTCATTGAGAGAAGAAGCGACTAATCAAATATTTAATATCGGCAATACAGAGCCGACAACTATTAAGGAACTGGCTGCAAAAATCGTAAATATCGGCAAGGCGCGCGGGCTGCTGCCGGATGATTATAGTCTGTCATTCAAATATCAGCCGATTTATGCAGATGACGTAAAGAAAAGAATTCCCGATGTCGCAAAAATCAAAACAATTTTTGGCTGGGAGGCAACGGTCAAAATAGATGAAGCGCTGACAGGATATATCAAACATAAATTCAACGTATAGTATCCGGGGAGAATATAAATGAAGAGCAAGGAAAGGGTTTGTGTTATTGGCATGGGTTTTATCGGGCTTACACTTGCCGCCACATTAGCCGAAGCAGGGATTGAGGTGATCGGGGTTGATATCAATCAGGAAGTTATAGGTTCGTTAAATAAAAAAAAGTGCTATTTTTATGAGCCAGGGTTGGCAGAGCTGTTAAAAAAATACGGCGGGCGGAACTTAACATTTTCAATTAATATCCCGGATAATTCATGCGGTTATTACATCATTTGTGTTGGGACCCCGATTGACCCGGGTACGGGCAAACCCAGGCTCGAATATATTCAGAATGCTGTACGCAGCATCATGCCGTTCCTGAAAAAAGGTGACACTGTTGTCCTGCGGTCAACTGTCCCGATGGGAACATCGCGCACTCTGGTGGCCCGCATGATTGAATCGGAAACCGGGTTGGTATCAGGAAAAGATTTTTACTTCGGGTTTGTCCCGGAAAGAACGGTTGAAGGGAATGCCCTTTATGAACAGAAATATATTCCGCAAATTATTGGTGCGCTGAATAAAGAAAGCGCTGTAAAGATAGCCAGGCTTTTTAGTAAATTTAACAAACAACTTATAAACGTTTCGGATATCGAGCATGCGGAACTGTGTAAAATTATTGATAACACCTATCGTGATGTTACCTTTGCATACGCCAATCAGATGGCAATGACTTGTGAAGAACTGGGACTGGATTTTAATGTAATACGTCAGGCGTGCAATAACAATTACACACGAAATAATATTCCTGCTGCCAGCCCCGGAGTTGGCGGGGCATGCCTTACCAAGGATCCATATATACTTATTGACCTGTGCAATAAGCTTGAAATAAATATGGAACTTATCCGGTCTGCCAGGAAGATCAACGAGGCAACCGTTTTCCATCTGGCAAAAAAAATTTTGAACAGGCTATCCGCTCTGGGGAAGAATATCTGCGCTTCAAAGATATTTATAATGGGCTTTGCTTTTAAGGGAGAGCCGGAAACAAGCGATATGAGATTTTCAACAACCATTGATCTTGTCAATTATCTTAAGCCGTTCTGTTCAAATCTTTACGGTTACGACGCTGTGGTTAGCAAAGAGATGATCGAATCATCGGGTGCAAGAACCTGCTCAATTTTAGAAGGTTTTAAAAACGCTGACGCAGTTATAATCATGAATTCTCATAAAAGCCATAAAGGTTTAAATATCAATAAACTCGCGGGCTCTTCAAATACTCCTCTTATTTTCATTGATTGCTGGAATTTGTATGATAAAGAGAAGATTGCAAAATATAAAAATGTAATATACAGCAGTGTCGGCCTTTACTAAAATCAAGCTCACACCTGAAAAAACATTAAATGTCGGTTGCAGCAATTATGTCAAAAGAGGAAAAATCAAAAAGCGAAAAGATACTAACACTGATCATGCCTGTATACAATGAAGGTGATGCGGTTATCCCTGTAATATCAACGCTCTTCCTCACTGTTCGTTACCCTATGCAGATATTTGTGGTGCACGATTCGCCTGATGATTTAACGGTGCCGACAGTTAAAAAGCTTCAGAAATATTTCAATGATCTTTACCTCGTGAAAAACGAGTGGGACAGGGGTGTTCTTAATGCTATAAAAACAGGCTTTAAAAGAGCCAATACTCCGTATATTGGAATTTGGGTGGCTTATCATCTGGACCCTTTCGGAATTCTGAACACGATGATTGAAAAAATGGAAAACGGCTGTGATCTTGTCTCTGCAAACCGGTTTACTGTTGACAGCAAGAGGGCAAGAGGGGATGCAATTAAAAAAATGTTTTCTTATGGAGGCAATATCGTCCTAAATAAAATCATAGGAATGCCGATATCCGACATAACCACATCAATAAAAGTGTACAGGAAATCCATGCTGGATTCACTGACAATAGAGACGGTGGTTAACGGCGGATGGGCTGTCAATGCGGAATTGGCCATCAAGGCCGCCATAAAAGGTTATCGTTTGGATGAAATACCCCTTGAGAAGAAAAATATTACTCTGGTTCACGGCCTGACAAATTTCAAGGTGCTCAAGCAGCTTCCAACATATTTCCGCTGGTTATTTTTGGGCTGGAAAAACAGAAAAGTAATTAAATCGCATTTAAAATCAGTTTCTAAATAACGTGTATTTTACAACTCGTTAAATACCTTTGCCAAAGACTCGCCGGCCACATGCATCTTCTATCCATTTAGATATACAAAAGGCGTTTTGGTAATTGAATATCCGAAGCACTATAGCCTGTAATATAGCTTGGGCATGGGAAGGTGGAACTTAAAAGACTGGCTATGGGTTCTCCTCTGTTCTGCCGGGATTTTTGCCACTGTGCCGGTAGCCAGGGATCTTCAGATCTTTGCCTATAATACGGCAGGCAAGAAACTCTTCACATACATGGTAGTTTCTGTAGTTGCCATAGGATTGGCGCTTCTCCTATATTCTTTTATCTTCAGGCTGAAAGTTAAAAAGGTTTCACAATATGTCTGGCTTATTCTTTGCGCCGGATTATATCTTTATTTCACTCTGAAGCTCAAGAGACATCCTGAGGAGGCGGTTCACTTTCTGGAATACGGGATACTCTCTTATTTCTTATTCAGGGCGCTAAGTCAAAAGATACGGGACATCACGGTATATTTAAGCGCCGCTTTATTTGTTCTGCTTGTCGGCACGCTGGATGAGTCTCTGCAATGGACAATCCCCCGGAGGGTCTGGAGTTACAAGGATATCGGCCTTAATCTGCTCGCCGGGGGTATATTCCTGATCGGTATCTGGAAAGGCATTGAGCCTGAAACGATTTGTAAACCCGTAAGAAAAAAATCCGTAACAATACTAACCGGAATGTTAATGGTCAATCTCCTGCTGATAGGGCTTTGTCTTTCCAATACCCCGGCTTCTGTAAATCGTTATGCAGGAACTATAAGCGCTTTATCCTGGCTGCAAAATGAAGAGCCTATGACTGAATACGGCTATAGGTACAGAGACCCTGAAATTGGGATTTTATATTCGAGGTTTACTTTAGAAGAGTTAAGAAATATTGATCTCATCAATGGTGAATCATATGGAAAGATCCTGCCGGAAGGCATAGATTATGAAGAGTCAAAGTACAAAGACTTTATCAAGGTTTATAATCAGCAGACCAATCCATTCTTATATGAGCTGGCCATTCACCTGTCGCTCAGGGATAACAGCTTTTACGATCTTAATGAGTCAGACAGCAGGTACAGCAAGACCGAACTTGCCAATATCGCATTCAGAGAGAACTTAATCGCTGAAAGATACTTCGGTAATACCCTGCGGCATTCTGAACTGGTCTGGCCTGATCAAAGGGTTAAGGAACTGAGAGAGAAGGCTTCTTTACGAAAAGAAGATTACATAAGCCATGCAGGAAGTGAGATAATAACCTCTTTCAGTTTAAGTGCGGCATTGACAGCCATTATTGCAGCATTAATCCTGGCCTGGATATCAGGCTGGTTCTGGAAAGGGCGGCTTGATGCATAATGGTAAATGGCGAAAATACAAACTATGCTAAAATAGCGATGTAAAAATTTCAATTTACGCCGGAGGATAAATGAAGGGATTTGCTTACGAAAAACGAAGGGGAAGCAGCATGAAGACATTTGGCGTCTTGTTATCTATTGTTTTGATAATTACCGTTATAGGTTATTCAGCGTATAAGATGTTCTTTGTTGAAGCTCCGGTAATTGAAGGAGTAGAAGCATTCAATCATCTCCCTCTTGATAAAACCATCACCCTGAATGGCAGTAACCTGAAATCAATAAATATATCCATAATTCAAAATGGGAAAGAGACCGAGTTGTTAAGCGACACCCCTGAAGTCGGCAAGAAAACATATACATTACAGATAAAGCCGAGAGAGCTTAAGTTAACTGACGGCCCGGGAAAAGTGGTTGTGAAGGTAAAGGCAGGAATACTGAAGAAAGTCGAGCAAGAGATTAACTCAACAATAGACACTGTGCCTCCCGTCCTTGAAGTGCTGAAGACGCCGGAGGTTATTCACCAGGGATCAACAGGCTTTGCCCTTCTCAGAGCAGGAGATGCCGGCTCTGTATATGTCAGCAATCAGGGAAAAACATTCAAGGCGTTCAAGACCACCGCCAGGGAAGATTCCGGAGTAAAACAGGCGATGGCTGATTACATCGTCTTCTTCCCTGTGCTGTTAGATATAAAAGATAACCGCTTCTTTGCAGTGGCTGAGGATACGGCAGGCAACAAAATCGTAAGGTCGCTCCCTTCAAGATTTATGCCGGTCACATACAAGACATCTTCAATCAATATTGACGATGCTTTTATAAACACGGTCATTGCTCCTTTGTTAAATACAACAGAAATATCCGACCCTGTAAAAGCCTTTAAAACCGTTAACGAAGAGATGAGGGAAAAGAACCGGATAAAATTGGATGAGATAACCCAAACAAGCAGTCCCGAGATATTGTGGAGGGGGAGTTTTTTGCAGTTAAAAAACGGCCAGGTAATGGCAACATACGGGGACAAGAGAACCTATAACTATAAGGGCAGTGCTATAAGCAGCAGCGTTCATCTTGGATACGACCTCGCATCTCTCGCACACTCACCTGTTGAAGCCGCGAATACAGGAGTCATCAAGTATGCCGGGGAACTCGGCATATACGGCAACGCGGTAATAATAGACCACGGCCTCGGCATCATGAGCCTCTACGGGCATCTGTCAACGACAATGGTTAATGAAGGACAGACGGTTAACAAGGGCGAGATTATCGCAAAGACAGGAACAACCGGGCTCGCAGGCGGAGACCATCTTCATTTTGGGATACTCGTGCACGGTTATGAAGTCTCTCCGCTATACTGGTATGATGAGCACTGGATTAAAGATAATATATTGAATAACTTAGCGGCGAATTAACAAAAGCCGCCGACATTACGCTCTCATTGCCAGATCATATAATTTATCGACAAGCAGGCCCATTGCCAGTTTGAGTAATTGTCAGGAGGAGTTTACAGTACGGGAAGTTGTCGAAGGATCAAAGAAGCACCTGTTAAACCACTCCAGCAGTAGTCACGCAAACTATATGTTGTCATCATTGATGAACGCAGGTCTCATTTACAAAAACAGACACGGCAAATATTCATTCCCCGTACCACTAATCGACAGATCCATTCTGAGGCAAAGCGTTGACGGCTTTACACGGAATACAGCTTACAGATGAAACAATGAATACATATCTTATCTTAATTATCTTCGCCTATATCGCTGTGGTCATCTTCGGCTACTGGCTCGATTCTCTCAATCTCTCTCACCTGAAGAAGCACGGCTCGGTTATCCCGCCTGAATTTAAAGGGAAGATAGATGGAGAGCTTTTGACAAAGACCAAAAACTACACGGTCGAGAAAACTCGGTTTGGTTTCGTCTCTTCAATTTTTGACAACATCATCCTTCTCCTCTTTCTCTTTGGCGGAATATTGAACATCTATAACTCATGGGTCGCTTCAATGCAGATGAACTTCATACTCTCCGGCCTCGTCTTCTTTCTGCTCCTTACTTATGCGCAGACAATAATCTCAACGCCCTTCAGCCTCTACAGCACATTTAAGATAGAAAAGAAGTACGGCTTTAACACAATGACCATTAAGCTGTGGGTAATAGATTTTGTAAAATCACTGGCGCTGTCAACTGTTCTAATGGGAATACTCTTATCGGTCGGGCTTCTACTTATTCAGAAGAGCCCTGAGCTCTGGTGGTTATGGGTCTGGTGTTTCTTCTTCGCCTTCACTATATTTATGATGTATATATCGCCCTATGTTCTTGAACCGCTATTCAATAAGTTCACGCCGATCGAGGATGAGGCTTTTGTAGATGATATAAAGGTTCTTATGCAGAAGGCAGGAATAAAGGTAAGCAGGGTTTTTAAGATGGACGCATCAAAGAGGACAAAGCATACTAACGCCTATTTCTCAGGCATAGGGAAAGTAAAGAGGATAGTTCTATTTGACACTTTGTTAGAGAAGCTTGAAAAGGATGAGATACTCTCTGTGCTTGCGCATGAGGCAGGGCACTGGAAGAAGAAGCATCAATTGAAGATGCTGGCGGTCACGGAGATCATCGCGTTGGCAGTTACGTTCATTGCCTTTAAAGCCATGCAGAGCGATTTCCTTGCCGAACTTTTCAATATAGCCGAAAGCACTTTCTTTGCAAAGATCATAATATTTTCATTCATACTCTCAATAGTGAGCTTCCCCTTCTCGCCTATCTTCAACTGGTTTTCAAGAAGGCACGAGAAAGATGCCGACCGCTTCTCATATAAACTTACTGGAAATCCTGAGGGCATGATAAGCTCGCTTGTTAAGCTATCAAAAGATAATCTCTCAAATCTCCATCCGCATCCTTTGTATGCATTGTTTCATTACTCTCACCCGCCTGTGCTTCAGAGAATAAAGCAGATACGGGAGATGCTGAAATAATTTTGACATCTGCCCGCATATTATAGTTAAATAACATTTCTGATAATGTCACTTAACCCTATTAACAGGAGCAAGTTATGGCACTAAATCACAAAAAATCCATAGAACTATTCAACAAGGCAAAACGCATAATCCCGGGCGGAGTAAACAGCCCTGTCAGAGCATTTAAGGCTGTCGGCGGCAACCCTATCTTCATAGATTCCGCAAAGGGCTCAAAGATATATGACGTTGACGGCAATGAATATATAGATTACGTGCTTTCATGGGGACCTATGATACTCGGCCACTGCCATCCCAAGGTAACAGGCGCATTAAAGAAGGCAACAGATAAAGGCACAAGCTTTGGAGCGCCCACGCCTCTTGAGGTAGAGCTTGCGGAAATGGTAAAGAAGGCGTACCCCTCAATGGAAGTTATGAGGATGGTCAGCTCAGGCACTGAGGCTACGATGAGCGCGATAAGGGCTGCGCGCGGCTTTACCGGAAGGGACAAGATCGTTAAGTTTGAAGGGTGCTATCATGGACACGCTGACGGCCTCCTTGTTAAGGCGGGTTCAGGCGCGGCGACATTCGGCGTTCCCACAAGCCCCGGAGTGCCGAAGGATTACGCGAGAAATACTATCACACTTCCATACAATGACCTTAATTCATTTAAGAAGATATGTGAAAAGGCAGGCAAGGATATCGCATGCGTCATCATCGAGCCTGTTGTGGGAAACAGCGGCTGCATAGTTCCGAAGCCGGGATATCTTGAAGGTTTAAGAAGTGTGACGAAGAAGCATGGGATCGTTCTTATATTCGATGAGGTGATGACCGGCTTCAGGGTTTCATATGGAGGCGCTCAGAAGGCTTTCAAGATAAAGCCTGACATGACATGCCTTGGAAAAGTTATCGGCGGCGGCCTTCCTGTAGGAGCATACGGCGGAAGGGAAGATATAATGAGAAAGATAGCCCCTGACGGGCCTGTGTATCAGGCAGGCACGCTCTCAGGAAACCCGCTTGCCATGACAGCAGGCATTGAGACATTGAAGATACTCTCAAAGCCTGAGACATACAAGACCCTTATGGCAAAATCAAAGGCCCTTGAAGAAGCTCTCAAAGACGCGGCACTTTGCCGCGTCTTTG
>JBFLVX010000045.1:0-14998 GCA_040758255.1 Nitrospirota bacterium | reverse complement strand
CGACAAGATGGATAAGACAGTGGTGGTCTCTGTTAAGAGGATCACACAGCACCCTGTTTACAAGAAGACGATTAAGAAGCTGACCAAGTTTAAGGCCCATGATGAGGAAAATAAATATAAGGCCGGCGATATGGTCAGGATAATTGAGTCAAGCCCTTTAAGCAAGGATAAGAAATGGAAGGTGCTTGATATGGTTAGAAAGGGAAGCGAATGATCCAGTCAGAGAGCGTTTTGGATGTGGCTGATAATTCAGGCGCCAAGAAGGTCCTGTGCATCAAGGTTGTAGGGGGAACGCTGAGGCGCTATGCAAGGATTGGCGATAAGGTGGTGGTCGCTGTAAAAGAAGCGCTTCCGGACGGCACTGTGAAGAAAGGGACTGTTGCCAAGGCAGTTGTTGTCAGAACGAAGAAAGAATTAAGAAGACCTGACGGCTCATATATAAAATTTGATCAGAATGCGGTTGTTCTGATAAACGCCGAAGGGGATCCGATAGGCACAAGAATATTTGGCCCTGTGGCAAGGGAACTCAGGTGGAAAGATTACATGAAGATCGTGTCGCTTGCGCCTGAAGTTATATGATCTAAAATTGATAATATCAATTTCTAAAAAGGAGACGCAGTGGGTTTAGGCATAAAGAAGAATGACACCGTTATAGTGCTGACGGGAGCAGAAAAAGGGAAAAAAGGCAGGGTAATTGATGTGCGTCCTAAACGTGACAGGATCATTGTTGAAGGAGTAAATATAATAAAAAAGCACATGAAGCCTAACAATAAATATAAACAGGGCGGAATTATAGAGAAAGAGGCGTCGATCCACAGATCAAACCTGATGCTTATATGCCCTAAGTGCAATAAGCCTGCCAGGATAGGACACTCCATTCTTGAGAACGGCAAGAAGATCAGGAGATGCAACAAGTGCGGGGAGGTTACTGAATAAGAGGCATGATAAGACTTAAGGAGAAATACAAAAAAGAGATAATCCCTGCGCTGATGAAGGAATTTTCCTATAAGAACATCATGCAGGTGCCTAAGATCAAATCCATAGTGCTTAATGTCGGCATGGGGGAAGGGATACAGGATATAAAACTTATTGAAGCGGCCGTAAAAGAATTGACCACGATCACAGGGCAGAAGGCCGTTATTACAAGAGCTAAAAAATCTATAGCCACATTTAAGCTTCGTGAAGGCATGCCTGTAGGCACCAGGGTCACTCTAAGGGGCGACAGGATGTACGAATTTCTTGACAAATTCATATCTTTTGCATTGCCGAGGATAAGAGACTTCAAGGGGGTCTCCCCTAAGTCTTTTGACGGCAGGGGCAATTATGCGCTTGGCATAAAGGAGCAGATCATATTTCCTGAGATCAGTTATGACAAAATTTCGAACATGCATGGAATGGATATTATATTTGTAACGAGCGCCGGAACTAATGAGGAAGGCAGATCCTTGCTTAGGCATATGGGGATGCCGTTCAGAAAATGAGAATTGAAAGTCTGAGAGGGAATTAATGGCTAAAAAATGTCTTATTGAGAAGTCCAACAGGCCCCCGAAGTTTCAGGTAAGGGGACATAACAGATGCCGCATCTGCGGAAGGCCGCGTGGCTACCTGAGAAAGTTCGGCATGTGCAGGATATGTTTCAGGTCGCTTGCACTGAAAGGGATGATTCCCGGCGTAACAAAATCAAGCTGGTAGAGGTAAAAAATTATGATGACAGATCCGATAGCAGATTTACTTACAAGAATCAGAAATGCCAGTATGGTGAAGCATGAAAAGGTTGATGTGCCTGCTTCAAAGCTGAAGATAGAGATAGCAAGGATTCTGAAGGAAAAAGGCTTTATAAAGGCATATAAGATTTTCAAAGACAAGAAACAGGGTGTTATAAGAATAAGTCTGAAAACGATTGATGCTGATGACAGGATAATATCGGGACTTCAGAGGATAAGCAAGCCCGGCAGAAGAATCTATGTGGATAAAGATGAGATACCTAAAGTGATGGGCGGCTACGGTATAGCTATTATATCTACATCCAAGGGTGTGCTTTCAGATGATAGTTGCAGACGTGAAGGCGTAGGCGGAGAGGTACTGTGCTATGCGTGGTAATGAGGTAAGGTGGAGATAACATGTCAAGAATAGGGAAGAATCCAATAAATATACCGGAAGGCGTTGATGTAAAGGTGCAGGGAGGCTCAATAGCTGTTAAGGGTCCGAAAGGTCTTCTTAACTGGGACGTTCCTCGCGATATGAAGGTAACTATGCAGGACAAAAGCCTTACTGTAGAAAGGCTTTTAGACTCAAAGGCGATGAGGGGTTTGCATGGCACTACCAGAAGCATAATTGCGAATATGGTTACCGGTGCAAGCGTTGGGTATCAGAGGCTGCTTGAGATTCGAGGGGTTGGATATAGGGCTCAGGTGCAGGGAAATAAAATAATCTTCACAATCGGGTATTCTCATCCGGTGGAGTTTTCTCTTCCATCAGGCATAAGCGCAGAGGTGGATAAAAAACAGGTGATGTTGACACTTCAGGGGATAGACAAACAGTTGATCGGTCAGGTTGCGGCAAATATCCGCTCGCTGAGACCACCTGATATATATAAAGGCAAAGGAATAAGGTATGACGGCGAGCATATCAAGCTTAAGGCTGGAAAAGCCGGGAAGAAGTAAGGGGGATCTTTGAGTAATAACAAAGAAGAGGCAAGAAAGAGACGGCATCGCAGGGTACGAAAGAAGGTCGTAGGCACGCAGGAGAGGCCCAGGCTTAATGTGTTCAGAAGCATAGATCATATATATGCGCAGTTAATAGATGATTTCTCTGGGAAGACGCTTGCTCACGCATCAAGCACGGATAAGGAATTAAAGGGCGGGGCTATTACCGGAGGAAATATAAATTCGGCAAAAGCGGTCGGAGAATTAATAGCCAAAAGAGCCGCAGATAAAGGAATTAAAGATGTCATTTTTGACAGGGGCGGATATGTGTATCATGGCAGGGTAAAGGCACTTGCTGATGCGGCAAGAAAGGGAGGACTGAAGTTTTAATGATAAATATTATTTTTTTATGGAGGAATGGTGGATAGAAGAAATCCTGACAGTCTTACTCTGAAAGATAAAGTTGTATATATAAATAGAGTTGCCAAAGTCGTTAAGGGCGGAAGACGTTTCTCTTTTAGCGCGCTTGTAGTTGTCGGCGATGATAAAGGCAGTGTAGGCTTTGGCAAGGGCAAGGCAGGCGAGGTGCCCGAGGCTATCAGGAAGGCTGTTGAACAGGCAAAGAGGTCTCTGATAAAGGTTCCGGTAAAGGACGGCACAATTCCGCATAGAATCATAGGCAAGTACGGAGCCGGCAGGGTGCTTATGATGCCGGGCAGGCCGGGAACCGGGCTTATTGCCGGAGGAGCTGTCAGGGCGGTTATGGAAGTAGCCGGAATACGCAATATTGTTGCAAAATCACTTGGCAGCAGAAACCCGATGAATACTGTCAGGGCTACCATGGAAGGGCTGCAAAATCTTAAAGATAAATCCAGCCTTGAAAAAAGAGCTGCTGTAACTGAGGAAAAACAGGAAAATAATGGCAAATAAGAGAATTAAGATAACTTTAATAAGAAGCATAATAGGGAAACCGGAAAAACAGAGAAAGATTGTTGCGTCTCTTGGACTGAGAAAACTTCATCACGAAGTTATTCATGATGATGTGCCTTCAATAAGGGGAATGATTCACAAGATTCCTCATATGCTTGAGGTCACAGATGTTAAGGACGCAAAATAAGAATGAGAAAAGTGATACGGAGGAATAGATGAGACTGTCAGAACTTGCGCCGGAAATTGGAAGCCGAAAGAAGAGGAAGAGAATTGGCAGGGGGGTAGGCTCCGGTCATGGAAAGACCTCATGTAAGGGACATAAAGGACAGAAGGCAAGAACCGGCGGTGGCACCAAGGCCGGTTTTGAAGGCGGCCAGATGCCTTTACAGCGCAGGATTCCGAAAAGGGGCTTTACAAGCACTTTTCAGAAGGAATATTTTATTGTCAATATCGGCTCAATCAACAATCTTTCAGAAGCCGTAATTACTCCTGAAGTCCTTTTGAATGAGGGGCTGATAAAGAATACAAGTGGAAAGATAAAGATACTTGGCAAAGGAGAGGTGACAAGGCAGTTTTCAGTAAAGGCCCATGCCTTCAGCGCCTCGGCAAGAGAAAAGATAAGCAAGGCACAAGGAAGTTTGGAGCTAATATAAGATTAAAGAATCTATAGCCCTTCAATTCATTCTTAAAATATTTCATTAAGATCGAGCAATTTATATATTTAGAATTTAATAACTGTCTTTTACTTTAATGAGCATTGTAAATACCTTCCAGAATATCTTTAAGATAGCTGAACTTAAGAGCAGAGTTCTGTTTACCCTCGCTTTGTTGGCTGCATACAGGGTAGGCGCTCATATCCCGACTCCCGGTATTAATGGCGAAGAGCTGAGCAAGTTTCTTCTTGACAGGGGCGGCGCTCTCATGGGATTTTTCGATATGTTCTCAGGCGGCGCTCTCTCAAGAGCAACCATCTTTGCGCTTGGGATAATGCCTTACATAAGCGCCTCCATTATCCTTCAGCTTCTCACCGTTGTTATCCCAGCACTTGGAAAACTTGCAAAAGAGGGTGAAAGCGGCAGGAAGAAGATCACCCAGTACACCAGGTATGGAACTGTGCTTATAAGTATTGTACAGTCACTTGGCATATCGGTTGGTATTGAGAGCATGGGGCAGGGCGCGTTTGTTCAGAATCCAGGATGGGAATTTCGGCTTATAACGATGATAACCATGACATCCGGCACAGCCTTTATTATGTGGCTTGGAGAGCAGATAACAGAGAGGGGAATAGGCAATGGTATTTCCCTTATAATATTTTCCGGCATTGTTGCCGGTTTCCCGAATGCTATTATAAGCTCTGTAGCCCTTATCAGATCCGGTGAGCTGCATATTCTTATGATGCTCCCTGTGTTGGTTATGATGGTGGCTGTAATAGGCATCATAATTTTCATGGAGCGGGGCCAGCGGAAGATACCTGTACAATATGCAAAGCGTGTTGTCGGCAGAAAGGTGTACGGCGGACAAAGCACTCACCTGCCTCTTAAAATAAACACTGCCGGAGTCATCCCTCCGATCTTTGCATCCTCAATCCTGATGTTCCCTGCAACAATCGCGGGCTTCATTGCTCTTCCATGGGTGCAGACAGTCTCAAGACAGCTTACCCCCGGGACGATAGTTTATACAATTCTTTATGTGAGCATGATCTTTTTCTTCTGCTACTTCTATACCGCGATAATATTCAATCCTGTAGATATAGCCGATAATCTGAAGAAGTACGGAGGATTCATCCCGGGCGTAAGGCCGGGGCAGAAAACATCCGATTATATATATAAGGTGCTCGCAAGGATTACATTCGGAGGCGCAGCTTATCTCTCGTGTATCTGTATACTGCCGGATATTTTACGAGGCTATTTTAAAGTGCCTTTTTATTTCGGAGGTACATCCATTCTTATAGTGGTAGGTGTTGCCCTTGACACTATTTCCCAGATAGAATCTCATCTGGTGACACGCTCTTATGACGGTTTCCTTAAAAAAGGCAGGATACGCGGCAGGAAAGGCTGAAGAGCATCATTCTGCAAATTGGCGCTTGGTTTTGAATACATTCTCATATATTGATAATTCTTAAGTCACAGGATGAGATAAAAAGGATGTCCGAGTCCTGCCATATTGTGGCAGAGGTTCTTGAAGGTATAAAGAAGATTGTAGTCCCTGATATAACCACAAAAGAACTCGATCAGTATGCGGAAGCTTGTATACTGAGCAAAGGGGCAAAGCCGGCTTTTAAGGGGTACAGAAGGTATCCGGCAAGTCTCTGTACATCAATAAATGAGCAGGTAGTTCATGGGATACCTTCTGCGGTAAGGTTGAAGAAGGGCGATGTAATAAGCCTTGATTTAGGCGTTTACTATAAATCATTCTATGGGGATGCCGCATTGACTCTTCCCGTAGGTGAAATAACGAGCGGGGCGAAGAAGCTTCTCTCTGTGACTGAAGAGTCACTTTACGCAGGGATAAGTAAAGCGACTTTGGGCAACAGGCTTTTTGATATATCTGCTGCGATTCAGAAGAGTGTGGAGGCAGAGGGTTTTTCGGTAGTCAGGAGTTTTGTAGGTCATGGGATAGGCAGGGAGCTGCATGAGGACCCGCAATTGCCGAACTTCGGCAAATCCGGGGAGGGGCCGCTTCTAAGAGAAGGAATGACCCTTGCGATTGAGCCGATGGTGAATGCGGGGACATGGGATGTGGTTATCCTGAACGACGGGTGGACTGCGGTGACAAAGGACAAGAGCCTTTCAGCGCACTTTGAGCATACTGTAGCTATTACAGCAGACGGGCCGATTATCTTGACTAAATTATAGAAAGCATTTATAATATCTAACTTTTTATGCCCAAAGAAGATGCGATAGAAGTTCAGGGGACAATTCTTGAAAACCTGCCCAATGCGATGTTTAAGGTAGAACTTGAGAACGGCCAGAAGATACTGGCATATGTTTCCGGCAAAATGCGTATGCACTTTATCAAGATATTGCCGGGAGATAAAGTAACGGTAGAACTGTCGCCTTACGATCTTACAAAGGGCAGAATAACTTACAGATTTAAATAGAACTAAACGTTAAGAATTAGAGGGAATAGATATGAAAGTAAGAGCTTCAGTAAAACCTATATGCACTAAGTGCAAGATTGTGAAAAGAGCAGGCGTTGTCAGGGTAATATGCAGTAATCCCAGGCACAAACAAAGACAGGGATAATACTTTTGTTAAAATTGTTAAATATAGAAAAGTCTTGGAGGAATAGTGAGAATAGCCGGCGTAGACTTACCTAACAACGAGCGAATAGAGATAGGCCTTACAAGCATATTCGGTATCGGAAGAACCTCTTCAAGGAAGATTATAAGAGATATAGGTCTGGATCCTAACAAAAAGGTCAAGGATATGACCGATGAAGAGGGGATGAAGATAAGGGCGGTTATTGACAGCGAATATAAAATCGAAGGCGACATGAGGCGCGAGCTTACCATGCATATAAAGAGGCTGCAGGATATCGGCAGTTACAGGGGCATGAGGCATAAACTCAGACTACCCGTAAGAGGGCAGAGAACCAAAACAAACGCTCGTACTCGCAAGGGACGCAGAATTTCTGTCAGCATGAAAAAGAAGGAGGCATAATGGCCCAGAAGAAAAAGGGTGCTAAGAAAGAGAAGAAGGCGGTTCACTCAGGCAATGCTTATATACAGGCAACATTCAATAATACAATAATTACAATTACAGACCCAAACGGCGGGGTTGTTTCATGGTCTTCATCAGGTTCCCAGGGATTCAAGGGTTCAAGAAAGGGCACTCCTTACGCAGCGCAGATAGCCGCAAGCACTGCGGCGAAAAAGGCGATGGTTTTTGGAATGAGACAGATTGACATTTATGTGAAAGGTCCAGGAGCAGGCAGGGAATCAGCTATCAGGGCGCTTCAGGGAGCAGGTCTTGAGATCAAGCTAATAAAGGATATTACTCCTGTCCCTCATAACGGCACCAGGCCTCCCAAAAGGAGGAGGGTCTAATGGCAAGATATACGGAAGCTCTATGCAGATTATGCAGAAGGGAGAGTGAAAAGCTCTTTCTTAAGGGCGACAGATGTTATACGGACAAGTGCGCTGTTGAGAGAAGGAAATACCCGCCGGGACAGCACGGACAGCGCAGAAAGAAGCAGTCTGATTATGCTACTCAACTGAGGGAAAAACAGAAGGCAAAAGAGATTTATAACGTGCTTGAGAAACAGTTTAAAAAATATTTTTACATGGCGGAAAAGAAAAAAGGCATTACCGGAAGCAATCTGCTGCAGATTCTTGAATCGAGACTTGATAATGTTGTGTACCGCCTTGGCTTTGCTTCAAACAGAAGGCAGGCCAGGCAGCTTATTCTGCATGGACATTTCAATGTAAACGGCAAAAGGGTAAATATCCCGTCTTATATGGTCAGAGCCGGCGACAGTATAGATGTCAGGGAAGAGAGCAGAAAGCTTGCGCCTGTTCAGGAGAATATTGCAAAGGCAGAGCACAGAGGGCTGCCTTCATGGGTTCAAAGGGATCTCAATAATTTTAGCGGCAGGATACTCAATCTTCCTGCAATGGACGATATATCATTGCCTGTTCAGGAACAGCTTATAGTAGAATTGTATTCGAAATAATTAATGATGATTACAAAGGCAGGAATATTAAAGCGCAGTTAAGCAATCTGTTCTGCAGTTCCTGAGTAAGTGTAATCAGAGATGATAAATTACTAAGATCAAGGAGAGTTAATGAATTTAAAAATGAGAGCTCCTCACTTGCCAGAGAATGTTTACTTTGACTCTGAAACCCTGACTGACTCATATGGAAGGCTTTATGCCGAACCTCTTGAGAGAGGTTATGGAACAACTATCGGGAATGCCTTAAGAAGGGTACTGCTTTCTTCTATAAACGGCGCTGCTGTTACATCCATAAGAATACCCGGGGTTTTGCACGAGTACTCGACTCTGCCGGGGGTAAAAGAAGATGTGACAGATATTATCTTCAATATAAAGCAGTTAAATTTCAAAATGTATTCCGATGCCCCAAAGGTGCTATCTATTAATGTCAACGGTCCCGGCGAAGTCAAGGGGAAGGATATTGTCACGGATGCCCAGACTGAGGTGCTCACTCCTGAACAGCATATCGCCACCCTTGAAAAGAATGCGGTGTTCAAGATGGAATTAACTGTTAAGGCGGGCAAAGGATATGTGCCTGTTGAAGCAAATAAGGATGTGGATGAGCAGTCGGTTGATACCATAGCAGTAGATTCAACATTTACGCCTATCAGAAAGGTTAATTTCTGGATAGAAGGAGCAAGGGTGGGACGTTCCACTGATTTTGATAAGCTCATTATGGAGATATGGACTGACGGAAGCGTCACTCCTTCGCAGGCTGTAACACAGGCTGCCAATATACTTAATGATCAGTTTTCTCTCTTCTGCCTTGAAGAGGAAGATGAAGATGAAGCGGGTATGGGCTTGTCCGAACAGCATGGTATTGACCCTGATATATATAATAAAAATTTGCTTAAGAACGTAGAAGAGCTTGAGCTTTCAGTGCGGGCATATAACTGCCTGAAGAATGCCAACATCAGCACAATTGCTGATCTTGTTCAGAGAACAGAACAGGAGATGCTGAGGACAAAAAATTTCGGGCGTAAATCTCTCAATGAGATTAAGAAGATAATTCAGGGCATGGGATTGCACCTCAATATGAGGATAGATAACGATGCATTGGAAAATATAGCAAAAGGCAAAGGTGGCGGTGATGCGGCATAATATATCCGGAAGGGGTTTCGGCAGAAATACAAATCAGAGGAAGGCCCTTCTGCGCGGGCTTGTTACATCTTTATTTGAACATTTAAAGATAGAGACGACAACAGCCAAGGCAAAAGAGGCAAAAAAGCTGGCAGAGCGGGTAATTACCATGGGCAAAAAAGGCGATCTTCCGGCAAGAAGACTTGCTCTTACATATATCCCCAATAAAAATATAATCACAAAGCTCTTCACTGAGATAGCACCAAAAATCACTAATAGAGACAGCGGATATCTCCGTGTCCTGAAGACAAGAACTCGTGCCGGGGATAATTCTTCCATGTCCATCCTTGAGTTTGTTGACTATGACCTGTTAAAAGAAGACGGAGGCAGCAAAAAAGGCAAGGAAAAGAAAGAGAAGAAGGCAGAAGAGAAGAAGTAGCATTTGCAATGTGTCAGGTCGCCTGACCTGCATCACCTTAAAATAATTCCCTGCAGCTCTTGCTGCAGGGTTTTTTGTTGCGTGATATTTTTCTTTCTATAGTGTTGCTTCCTGCAATGCGCCTATTCCTCTGAACTTGCTGTATCTTTTCTTAAGAAGTGGATCCTGCGGCATCTCAGTCAGTTCTGAGAGATGGGTTTCAAGTGCTTTTTTCAGCGCCTTTGCGGTCTCCTGATGGTCTTTATGAGCGCCTCCTAATGGTTCAGGGATAATCTCATCATTAATGCCGAGTTCGTAAAGGTCTTGCGCTGTCATTTTTAGGGCTTCAGAGGCTGTTTCGTACTCTTTCTGTCCAAGTTCTGCATTCTCTTTTTTCCAGAGTATGGCTGCACAGCCTTCG
Organism: Nitrospirota bacterium; assembly: GCA_040758255.1. Taxonomy (GTDB): domain Bacteria; phylum Nitrospirota; class Thermodesulfovibrionia; order UBA6902; family UBA6902; genus JACRPZ01. The sequence continues at coordinate 4,791 of JBFLVX010000045.1, read as the reverse complement.
GGTGAAATGACTGAATAGACAGAGTGCTCCAGCATAAGGAGCCTGTCTCCTATGGAAAGCGCAAGCGCTCCGCCGCTGCCACCCTCTCCGATAACTACGGAAATTATGGGGGTTGTTAATCTGAACATTTCAAAAAGGTTATTGGCTATTGCCTCTGACTGTCCTCTCTCTTCAGCGCCGATGCCCGGATAGGCGCCTGGCGTGTCTATAAGCGTGATTATGGGTTTGCCGAATCTCTCCGCAAGCTTCATAATCCTGAGCGCTTTTCTGTATCCCTCAGGATTGGCCTGGCCGAAGTTCCTCTCAATTCTCTCTTTTGTGCTCCTGCCTTTTTCATGGCCGATGACCGCTACAGGCATGCCCTGAAACCTTGCAAAGCCTCCGATAATTGCAGAGTCGTCAGAAAATTTTCTGTCGCCGTGAAGCTCGATAAAATCCTCCATTATAAGTTTTATATAATCGGAGGTATGCGGTCTTTCTGAATGACGCGCTAATAAGGTCTTCTGCCATGGAGTTAATTTTGAGAAGATATCTGATCTTAATGTCAGAGCTTTCTTCTCGAGTTTCTTTATCTCCGAGGTGATGTCCACGTCCTTGCCGCGGGCAAGATGCTTCAGCTCATCAATTTTGTTCTCTAATTCCGCAACAGGTTTTTCAAAATCAAGATAGTAACGCATTAAAACTCCATTTTTATTTTAGTAGCACTGCTTCTCTGCCAAGCAGTCCTTCAACTTCTAACAACATCTCTTTCGAAGGCATCACCCGGCTGTCCGTACGCAAAAGCGTTTCCCATTCTTCCGGTGATATTATTTTTAAATATACATTGCAATCCCCATCATATTTTAAAAATATCTCCTTAAGCTTTGGAAGATCGCTTGCGTTTGAATTATCGCGTAATGTTAATGTCAAAGATTTAGGGCCTGATGCCGTGTTTTTCGGCAACGGCTGAATCTTTCCTGAAGTCTCAGATTCATCAATCGAGACTATACTCTTTGCTACTACCTTCAATCCTTTATCGCCTTTATCAATGGAACCGGCGATAATTATCGGCACATCCGTTAACGCGGTATTCTTGTATTCTTTGTAACTATCAGGAAAGACGATCACTTCTGTTGTGCCGTACAGGTCCTCAATTGTCAGATAAGCCATCTGGTCGCCTTTTTTAGTCTGGATCTGTTTGGCGTCGCGGATTATTCCGCATATATTTACATCTTGCTTGTCACGCAGTTCCTGAAGCTCAGTGGTTGGAGTTACAGAGAGCTTGCTCAGCCTCTCTTTGTGCCTGTTGAGCGGATGCCCTGTAATGTAGAAGCCGAGAGCCTCTTTCTCCATCATCAATCGCGTGGATTCCTGCCACTCTTCAATGTCGGGCAGTTGTTCAGGCAGGGATTCGTGAGTTTCGAACATGCTGCCCTGGCCGAATTCTCTCTCCTTCTGTACTTTTGACGCTGAATCCATTATTGAGGCAAGAGCAGCCATTAGCTGAGCCCTTTTTCCCATAGAATCCAGCGCACCTGCCTTGATAAGACTCTCTAAAACCTTCTTGTTTATACGTCTTGAATCTGCTCTTGAACATAAATCAAAGAGTGAATTGAATTTTTTCTCTCCCCTTGACGAAATAATTGCCTCTATTGCAGAGCTTCCAACACCCTTTACCGCCTCAAGCCCGAAACGGACGGCCTTTCCTTTTACGGTAAACTCCCTGTTGCTTTCATTAATATCCGGAGGCAGAATCTCTATGCCCATATCCCGGCATTCATTTATATATGACACCACTTTGTCGGTATTATCCATGTCAGAGCTTAGTGACGCGGCCATGAACTCAACCGGATAATGTGTTTTGAGGTAAGCGGTTCTGTATGCTATAAGCGCGTATGCGGCAGAGTGCGATTTATTAAATCCGTACTGGGCAAATTGAAGTATCATATTGAAGAGTGTCTCGGCCTTTTTCTCCGCTATCTTCTTTGCCTTTACCCCGCTGATAAATGCGTTCTTAAGTTTCTCCATCTCTTCCGGGTTCTTGCCTCCCATAGCCTTTCTGAGAATATCAGCCTGGGCAAGACTGAAATTTGCAATCTTGTTTGCTATCTCCATAACCTGCTCCTGATACAGGATAATCCCGTGAGTCTCTTTTAATATCTCGTCCAACTGCGGGAGAGCGAGCTTTGAGATGGAGCCGGTCTGCTTGGAGTCTGAATCTGATTTTTCTGATGCTTTGTTCCTTATGAAGTCTTCAACCATGCCGCTGCCTATCGGGCCGGGCCTGTAAAGAGCGACCAGGGCGATCAGGTCCTCGAAAACATCCGGCTGTAATCTTGTGATGATGTCCCTCATGCCGGAACTCTCAAGCTGGAATATTCCGGTGGTTTTTGCGGAGCAGAGCATCTTAAAGGTTTCGTTGTCATCAAGCGGTATGTTTTTAATAGAAAAGAGTTTACTATTGCCAGTCCCTTCTGTTTCGAGAGAATGATTTATAAGCTTCTCCGCCTTATCAATGACAGTGAGGGTCTTAAGCCCGAGAAAGTCGAACTTCAAAAGGCCGAGCTTCTTTATCGCGCCCATATCAAATGCCGTAGTCACAGCTTCATCATTTGACGCCTTGTACAGGGGAAGATAGTCTGTAAGCGGTTCGGGCGATATTACGATGCCTGCTGCATGGGTTGACGCATGTCTTGAAAGGCCTTCAAGCCTCTGGGCAATATTGATAAGCTCTTTAATATTCTCGTTCTTGTCATAGATATCTTTGAGTTCAGGCTCAACTTCAAGCGCTTTTTTTAAAGTGATCTTTATATCAAACGGAACAAGCTTTGCAACCTTGTCAACCTCTGAATAGGGGATGTTCATGGCCCGTCCGACATCCCTTATGGCCGCGCGCGCCTTCATTGTGCCGAATGTGATTATCTGCGCCACATGGTCTGCTCCATAGTGTTTTGTAACATAATCAATAACCTCTGCCCTCCTGTCCATGCAGAAGTCAATGTCAATATCAGGCATACTCACTCTATCAGGGTTTAAAAACCTCTCAAAGAGCAGGCCGTATTTCATGGGGTCAATGTCCGTAATGTCAAGGCTGTAGGCTACAAGGCTTCCTGCGGCAGACCCTCGCCCGGGACCAACGGGTATCTCTTTGCTCTTTGCATATTTAATAAAGTCCCACACGATAAGAAAGTAGGATGAGAAGCCCATCTTTTTTATCGTCTCAAGTTCTGAAAGCAGTCTGTCTTTATATTCAGGCGGGATCTGGCCGTTAAGCTTTTCCTTTAGTCCTGATTCCGTAAGTTTTTTAAGATAACCGTTTACATCCTTTGTTTCGGATGTACTGTATATCGGAAGATGGAACTTGCTGAAATCAAAATCGAGATTGCATTTTTCAGCAATCCTTTTAGTGTTCTCGATAACTTCCGGAAAGTCTTTAAAAGCCGCTTTCATCTCTTCGGGGCTTTTGAAGTAGAAAGAATTTTTGGAAAACCGCATCCTGTCCGCGTCATTGAGCGTCTTCCCCGTTTGTATACAGAGCAGCACCTCATGCGCCTTTGCATCTTCTTTTGCCAGATAATGGCAGTCATTGGTCGCTACTACGCCTATGTGAAGATCCCGCCCTAACTCGATTATCTGCTTGTTCACCGCATCCTGTTCAGGCAGTTCGTTAGCCTGGACCTCAAGGTAGAAATTATCAGCTCCTAATATATGCTGGTAGGTGTTTGCAGCCTCTCTCGCCTTATCAACCAGCCCTGCTGAGAGCAGGCTTGGGATTTCACCCTTAAGGCAGGCAGAGAGGCCTATAAGGCCTCCGCTGTACTGGGATAAAAGGTCTTTGTCAATCCTCGGTTTGTAGTAAAAACCGTCAAGGTATGACTTGCTTACAAGCCGGGTGAGGTTCCTGTAGCCTTTAATGTCCTTGCACAAAAGTATGAGGTGAAAGGGGTGCTCGCCCCTGCCGTCTGCTGTCCTTGTATCAAGATGGCTTTTAGGAGCAACATAAACTTCGCATCCGATGATTGGCTTTAATCCCGCCTTTGAGACCTTCCTGTAAAAATCAATCGCTCCGAACATATTTCCATGATCGGTTATTGCTACGGCAGGAAGCTTGTACTCCAGCGCCTTTTCAATCATGTCTTCTATGCGGATTGCCCCGTCAAGAAGGCTGTAATGGGTGTGGAGATGCAGAGGAACATAGCTGGAATGCATGATAGATTTTAGAATATTAGCCTCCATTAGTCAAACGAAATTAAGCCGGCTGCCGGCGGCTCAGGGCACAAATAGAGGCTATAAAGAATCAGAGCTTATTGCTGACTCCTTTTATTTCATCCAGTTTCTTAAGCGCAAGACCTGAATCTATTGTATTTATTACCTTTTTGGCTGCTTCTGCAAAGTCCGAAGCCGCATTGCCCGCTAACAGGGCGGCTGCCGCATTCATAACGGTTATATCTCTCTTTGGGCCACCTGTTCCGTTAAGTATCTCAAGTGTTATCTTCACATTTTCAGCAGCGGTTCCGCCGGTAAGGTCTTCGCTTCTTGCCTTTTTAAAGCCAAAATCCTCAGGTGTTATATAATAAGTCTCAACTTTTCCGTTCTTAAGCTCGGAGACCTTTGTGCTGCCGGTGTTTGTTATCTCATCAAGGCCATCCTCGCCGTGAACTATAAAGGCATGGATTATTCCGAGATTGCCTAACACGTTTGCCATGGTTTGAGTGAGGTTATCGCTGAAGACCCCGAGCACCTGCCTTTTAGCTCCTGCGGGATTTGTGAGGGGTCCGAGTATATTAAATATGGTCCTTATGCCCATCTCCT
>JBFLVX010000044.1:0-15007 GCA_040758255.1 Nitrospirota bacterium | reverse complement strand
CTTACTTTTGCTGCTGTCTGCATATTTGATCACCTCCATGATGTGTATAGTATACAATAATATACACACAAGATGTCCGCACAGGCACTCAATAATTCAATCTCTCTTCTTGCCTTAGTCTGCTGATGATATTCTGGATTTCAGGCAAAGCTTCAGTAGCCGCTTTTTCTCCTTCAAGCACAGCCTCATGTCTTTTGGTGAAATCGCTTGAGCCGATATATCCGACTTTTGGTTTTATCACAACATCAGCCTTTTTAATCTGCGTGGCGGCTATTTTGGAATGCATGATGCTAACTGACTTGAGGATCATATCAATGGTGCCCTCAGGCAGCGTATTATCAATGTCAGCGGAGATATCCACGGCAATAACAATATCAGCGCCGAGGCGTCTTGCAATCTCGACAGCCACGGGACTGACAATGCCGCCGTCAGCATAAAGCCTGTTCCCTATTTGTACTGGCATGAAGACTCCGGGAATGGCGCAGCTCGCCTGCACAGCCGTTCCGGTGTTGCCTTTGCTGAAGATTATCTCCTCCCCGCTCTGAATATCAGTGGCAACAGCATAAAAAGGGATCTTTAAGTTTTCAATTGTAGTATTTTTTATTTTAGCGTTGGTAAATTCCTCCAGCGCATCCCCTTTGATAAAACCTTTATCCGGGATGCCGAAATCAACGATATCGCCTCTTTCTATGGCAAAAGATATCTCCTGAAGCTGAAACGCGTTGTAGCCGTAGGCGTACAGGCTGCCTACTAAACTCCCTGCGCTTGTGCCGACTATCATGTCAATCGGCACTTTATTCGCTTCAAGGACCTTCAGGACCCCTACGTGCGCAAAACCCTTTGACGCGCCTGCGCCTAAAACAAGGGCAATCTTCGCGGGTTTTAGTGAAGGCTTGATTCCCTTCGGCGCGCAGGCGGCCGCAAGTAATGAGAATGCGAGAAGAATTAAAATAAATTTGTTTGTTTTTTTCATAGTACTTAAAATTTGCTAAAGATTTCCGAAAATATCGTCATAAAAATTCCCCTCTATTGCGAACTTGATCCTTAAAGCAAAGATATTGTCAGGAAGAGATCTCCCCTTAAGCTTAACCATATCTTTCTCTGTAGTGATTATATCCAGCCCCTCGGCCTCTTTGATCATCTTATCAATATCACTTTGTGGATAATGATGATGGTCCCTGAATCTATTAGACCTTACTATCTCCGCTCCCATTGACCTCAGGAGAATTTCAAAATGAGATGGATTGGCAATGCCTGAGAACGCGTAGACCCTTCTCTCTTTGAGCTTATCAATACTCTCCGCCTTGCCTGACGCATTGATGAGCGCTGCCGGTTTATGCGATGAGGCATATATGGGGACATCGGCGTTATACCGCTTGATCTTGCTTATACACGCAGAGATCCTCTTCTTATCCGCCATATCTGTTTTTGAAAGAACTACGATATCAGCCCGCTTCAGCGCGCTTAAAGGCTCTCTCAGCTTTCCCTCCGGGAAGAGCTTGCCGTTGTCAAAAGGGTTTGTCGCGTCAATCAGGACTATGTCTTTATCTCTGTGAAGAGACCAGTGCTGAAAACCGTCATCGAGAATGAATATGAGTCTGGAGGTGAGAGTTAACAGTTTAGAGTTAATGGCAAACATGCCCCCTTCATACCTGTCAATGCATTTTATTATGGGAACTCTGCTTAATGCTTCAGACATTAGATATGCTTCATCTCCTGCCTGAGATACATTTAGCAAAGGCTCTTCACCTTTTGTAACAAAGCACGGGTCTTTAGCATTCCCTTTATAGCCTCTTGTCAATATGCACGGATGAAAGCCGCGCTTTTTGGCCTCTTCAGCCAAGGCTATCACAGCAGGTGTCTTGCCTGTCCCGCCGAGTGTGATGTTGCCGATGCTGATAACTTTATATGGCAATTTCTTAGGCTTCTTTAGAAGTCTTGCGATCCTTAAACCGATACCGTATATTCCGCTAAGCAGACCCAAGGTAGCTCCTTACAAGTTTCAGCGCCCTTTCAACCGCGCCTTTGTTCTCATCCAATATCGCCCTTGCATTCTCCCCCATCAGCTTTGCTTTTTCAGGCCTTTGTAAAAGCTCCGCAACTGAAGCCGCGATCTCTCCTGCGTCTTTAACCTCAAGCGCGGCTGACCTCTTTAGAAATTCACCGGCTATGGGAAAGTTCTCCATATGCGGGCCAAACAGTATTGGACTTGCCCAGTACGCGGGCTCTAAGATATTATGCCCTCCAAAAGGCAACAGACTTCCCCCGATGAAAGTAACTGAGGCATTTGAGAAGAGTTCTGATAATTCGCCTATTGTATCCAGCAAAATAACATCCGCCCCTGTCGTATTCTGTATCTCAGAGCGTCTGATATAGTTAATGCTTCTTTGTTTAAGGAGCTTCTCCACTTCACTGAATCTCTCAGGGTGTCTCGGCGCAATGATTAGCTTCAAATCAGAAAACAGTTCCCCCTTTGCTTTGATTGTTTGATATGCGTCAAGTATTATCTCATCCTCTCCTCTGTGCGTGCTGCCTGCAAGAAAGATACGTCCCTTAATAATATCTCTCCATGCAAGAGAAGCTTTTTTATCAAACTCAATATCAAACTTAAAGTTCCCCATGATCCCGACTTTCTCTTCTTGAGCGCCGAGGGCGATGATTCTTTCAGCATCTCCTTTAGTCTGCATATAAAGAAAATCAGCATACGATAAGACCTCTTTCATAAAGAACCTTGATACATTGTAACCCTTAAAGGATTTGGGGGAAAGCCTTCCATTTAATAGGAGTATATGAGAACCTGATTTCTTCAGGCTATGAAACAGGACCGGCCATATCTCGGTCTCAATCGTTATAAATACTTCGGGACTGAGCGCATTGACAGCCTTTTTTACACATAATTCAGTATCCCACTGCATGTACATTATCCTATCCGCTTCAGGAAATTTTTCATGCGCTACCTGTTGTCCGGTATATGTGGTTGTGGAGAGCAGGATCTTTTTGTCCGGGAACTCTCTTTTGAGGGCCTTTAAAAACGGAAGGCAGGCGGCTGTTTCTCCGACTGAAACCGAATGGACCCATATGTCTGTCTTTGAATACGCGGATAATCCAAGCCGTTCGCTCAGAAACCTTGTCTTATCAGCAGATCCTTTCTTCAGCAAAAGCCAGGGGAGGTATATTAAGAACGATATGGCGGAAAGAAGATTATAAAACAGGAGCATCTTTAAACCTCTCTCTCAGGGGTCTTTAAATACAAGGGATTATATTCTCTATATTCACTCGCTGATCGTTTGATCTTCATTATAAAACTGGGACTGATAGAGGGTTTTATACAGGCCGCTTTTTTCAATCAGCTCTTCGTGTGTTCCTGTCTCAACAATCTTTGACTTGTCAAGCACAAGTATCCTGTCAGCCCTTCTCACAGTGGAGAGCCTGTGCGCAATAACGAATGTCGTTCTTTTCGCCATCAGATTATCAAGCGCCTTCTGCACTATCTGTTCCGATGAGGTATCAAGAGAAGAAGTCGCCTCATCAAGGATCAGGATAGGCGGGTTTTTAAGCAGAGCCCTTGCAATGGATATTCTCTGCTTCTGGCCGCCTGAGAGTCTCACGCCTCTCTCCCCGATCAGCGTCTCATATCCGTAAGGCATATCCTTTATAAAATCGTGGGCATATGCAGCCTTTGCCGCTTCAATTATCTCTTCCTCGGTGGCGTCGAGTTTTCCGAATTTAATATTATCCCTGACCGTTTCATCAAAGAGCATTATGTCCTGACTCACTATTCCTATATTCTTGCGAAGGGATTTGGACGTGGCATTATTGATATTCACGCCGTCAATTGTGATCTTTCCGCTTATGGGCCTGTAGAACCTCAGCATCAGGTCCATAAGCGTGCTCTTGCCTGCACCGCTTCTGCCGACAATGGCAACAAGCTCTCCTTTTTTAACCTGAAAATTAACATTGCTAAGCACCTTTCTCTTTGTGCCGGGATAGACAAAGGTCACGTTGTTAAAAGCGATCCCGTCTCTTACAGGGAGAATTTCCATTGAGCCGTCCGCTGCCGGTTCCTGGTCCAGGAGTTCGAACAGCCTGTCAGCAGCCGCGCGCGCCTGCTGAAGTTTGTTGTTTGCGCTGGCGATCCTTTTTATCGGCGTGAGCATAAGGCTTATGGCTCCGGAAAAAGAGAAGAACTCGCCGAGCGTCATCTTATCGTAATGTATCAGAGAGAGGCCATAGAACATTAAGCCTGTCAAGCCTATGCCGGTAATTAATTCATGCAACAGGTCAGAGTACTCCGCAGTGCGGGCGCCTTTTATGGATATGCTGTAGAACTTTCGGTTCTCCTCGCCGAATTTATCCGCGTGAAGCTCCTCACGCATAAAGGCCTTGATTATCTTTATCCCTGAGATGGTTTCTGTGAGCCTGACAGTGAGCCCTGCTGTCTGCTCCTGCGTCTTCTGTGAGATCTTCTTCATCTTCTTACCGAACTTGTCTATAGCAAGGAAGGAGAAGGGCAGGACAATCAGGGATATCAGGGTGAGGTCCCAGCGTCTTATAAATGCTATGACCAGCAGAGTGATAAAAGTGGCTCCTTCAACAAAAATATCTTTTATGGAGTAACCGAGAATGCTCTGAAGCACGGATGAATCATTTATAATTCTTGATATGAGCTCTCCGGAGGGCTTCTTGATATAAAATTCCATAGGCAGGGTGATGATCCTATTAAAGAGCTGCTCGCGCACATCTCTTACCACCTTTGCGCCGACAATGCGCATCAGAAAGGAGTGTACAAATGCAAAAATGCCTTTGGACAGGAAAAATGCTATATAAAGAAGCGGATATAGGCTCATTACCTCGGTATCCGTCTTAAGGCCGTCTACCAGAGGCTTTATATACCAGGCCATTGCGCCTGTGACACCTGAGACGCACAAGCTGAAGACGGTTGCTATAGCAACAATCCACCAGTAGGGCTTCAGATATCTTATTAAGCGCTTGTACTGTTCCATCCTGCTATTTCTCCTACAATAGATGCTGTCCTCTCAGAGGCACTCTTATCACCTATCAGTTCCCTTATTTTTTTGAAGTTTGAGATCATATTATATCTGTAAGCAGTCTCATTAAGTATCTTTTTGATCTCTGAAAAGATTTTTTCAGCAGTCGCCTCTTTCTGGATGAACTCTGAAACAACCCCTTTCCCGGCAAGAAGGTTGACCAGCGAATAATACTTAACCTTAACAAGGAGTTCGGCGAGAAAAAAAGTAATCGGGGAGACCTTGTAAAAGACGGCCATAGGCGTCCCGATGAGGGCCGTTTCAAGCGTTGCAGTGCCTGAAGCAACAGCAGACACCTCTGAGCAGGCTACAACTTCCTTTGTCCTGTTTTTGATTACTCCAATATAATCTTTTACTTCTTCAGAGACGTCTGTTCCAGGCGCAAGCGGGACAACTATCTGAAATTCCGGCATCTCCTTATTGACCTTTGCGGCAATATCCTTTATGACCGGCATATGCCTCTCTATCTCTCCGGGCCTGCTTCCCGGAAGCAAGCTTATTACAGGCCTCTCAGGGTCAAGCCCGAGTATTCGTTTTAGTTCCTCTTTGCTCTTTTCAATGCTGATGGTTTCCGCAAGAGGATGGCCTACAAACTCGTATGGGAGGCTGGTATCTTTGTAGTAGTCCGCCTCAAACGGAAGGATCAGGGCGATCTTATTGACCAGCGAGCTTATCTTCTTTATCCTCCACCTGCGCCAGGCCCATACCTGCGGACTGACGTAATAGAGTATGGGAATCCCTATGGCCTTTGCCTTTTTAGCGAGCGCCAGATTAAAGTCCGGATAGTCTATGAGGACAAGGATATCCGGTTTTCTCTTCATCATCGCTTCCTTTGCGTTTCTAAAGTGTTTCCTGATCTCCCATAAATGTTTAAAGGCCTCTATAATCCCGATAACATTTGAGATAGGAGCTATCAGACTGACCCCTTCTTTCTCCATCTGTACCCCGCCGATACCGAATATCTCCACGTCAGGCCATCTTTTTCTTATTTCCCTGCTCAAAAGAGCGCCATAAAGCTCTCCGGACGGCTCTCCAGCGCTTATCATAATTTTTTTTGTCATTTAGTAAGAGAATGAAGGTTTAAGAGCTTCAAATTTTGATATAGTATACAATATTCTTTTTGCTTTGATGCTGTTCGGGAAGGGAGCTAATTAGTTTAAAACTGAAAATAAATGAAGGGATTACCAAAGTTGCCCAACCCTAAAAGCAATGTAAGTATAACAGCGTGGCCTGCGGTTTGCACCCATGCAGGTTGACGGAACATAAATGTTTTAATATCCCATCGGTGGACACAGCCATAGTATATGTACAATACAAATGACAATATGAGAGCCATAACTTTACCATTGGTAAGTTGTGACGGCATTGCCCAATTTACTATATGACTCCACACGAACCCAATGTCCGAAAGATCGCGTACCCGAAAAAGCACCCACCCTGCACAAACGAGATTGAAAACCAATAGTCGCTGAAACATCTTGGGAAGGAATGATCGTTTACTCTTTTGAAAAATCCAATCTGTAACTAACAAGAATCCGTGATAAATACCCCAGACTATAAAATGCCAGGCTGCCCCATGCCACAGGCCGCTTAAGATCATGGTAATCATGATGTTTCGGCTTTTTTTGCTGCGGTTGCCGCCCTGTGGAATGTATACATAATCTCTGAACCAGGTGGAAAGCGATATGTGCCAGCGACGCCAAAAATCGGAAAGGGAAAGTGCCGCATATGGGTAGTAGAAATTGCGAGGGATCTTAAAACCTAACAAGAGTGCTACCCCAATGGCAGTATCGGTATAACCGGAAAAATCAAAATATATTTGAAAACAGAAAGAGTAGATGCCAATGAGCGCATCCAATATCGTGTTTGCCTGCCTTACGTTGCCGAAATAGTTGTCGGCGTAGGCAGCAAAAAAATCGGCGAAAAGAACCTTCTTGGCCAGTCCCAGCCAAATGAGGCTCATACCAGCCATGAATTGGCGATAAGTTATATGGTATAACCGATTAAACTGCGGCAAGAAATCTTGAGGTCTCACGATAGGACCCGCTACGAGATGAGGGAAAAAAGCTATATAAAGGGCAAACCGGACGGGATCCCTTTCAACCTTCTGCTGACCGAAATAGATATCAGTAATATAGCTTATGGATTGGAAGACATAAAAGCTTATACCTATCGGCAAAAAAAGTTCAAGAGAGCTATATTGAAAAGGCACTCCTATGGACTGAAAAAAGAGATACGCTGAATCTAAGAAAAAATTATAATACTTGAAGACTCCCAAAAGCCCCAAATTCACGGCGATGGATATTATCAGAAGTATTTTACGCATATATTTGGAAGCTGTTCCTTCTAATTTAAGAGAAATACCGTAATCAATGGCCGTGGTAATCAGGATCAAGACTAAATAGGTGCTGTTCCATGAGGCATAAAAATAGTAACTTGCAGCCAGTAAGAACAAATAACGAGGAGTAAAGGTATTTCGCAGGCAGTGGTTGACCATGAAAACAACGATAAAAAACAATAAAAATTCCAACGAATTAAACAGCATCAGTGTAAAACCTCCACCAAACGATGTGAAAGGAGAAAGGAAAATTGTCGGGATGCTGTACTATTTAGATGATTGTAGTCGAAATAGTCGGCATCTGTATAAATAGACATGTCAGGTGCCAGATAGATGAAACCGGAGGATTCCACCTGGTTGCGGATATTATCCATATATGTGCTTACCGACGATTTAAAACCGCTATCTAAATAGTGGTATGGCGTATCGCGGTATTCCACGACAATCAGTTGTTTTAACTGGCTGCTCTTGAAGAGTTCTAACATGCGCTTAAACAGCTCTTCCATTACCTGGTTTGGCGTCATTCGTCGTTCGGTCAGCATCTCTTCTTTTGCATGCTTCTCTTGTTGAGCACGCAAATATTCGTGGTTTAATTCGATATGAGGATTTTGACCATTTTTACGCAATATCGACACAAGCACATTGTCCGCGTCGGAACCATCAACGGTATCGTATCGAAACATGTCTGGGTAGTATTCTTGCGCTTCCTTAAGCGCTTCATCCAAATTGCGCATGGGTGAAGCAAGGTCTGTCGGCAAAGATGGTTCGGCATTTTGTATTTGAGTTTCTAATATTTGTTTATCTTGTGTCAGGCTGACTAATCCTTGAGTGCGAACGCTTCTTTTCTGAAAGTCGCTGAACCGTTTCTTGACCGAATTGGCTTTGAACAATAAAAAATCATCGGGCATAAAAGAAAGCAATAGATTATTGGTAATATCTTTTAACTTAAAACCAATAGACAAATATTCGAAGAAGTCATCCAAGTCCAAATAAAAATTATCGTTTATACCCTCTGGTCTTTTATGAGTACTTTCAAAATTAATATGTCCGATTACCCATATTACGGTTTTATTTTTAAGATATGGCTGCATCCGTTTTAGTTGGGGATACTGGGTCGGAAACCAGTGGGCCATGGAAGCATAATTGAATACGCGCAAACCAGTTACTTGAGAAACAATAGCAGGATCCACTCCTATATAGGCACGGCTGTCCCCCCAAATAATAAGATCATTCTCGCCCACATGGGCTTTGAGATAGTCCAGCTTCCCCCTTGGGTTGCGTAGTGTATTGTATTCATCATTTTTGCCATGTGCATCAAAATATTTATAAATTGCAGTGCTTGAGCTTAGAAAGACAAACAGTAAAAGAGTGGAAATGAGATACATAAATGCGCGTCTCAATGGCATGGACAAGCCGTCCATTTCAGGTAAATGGTTGAATCGTCGGTTCTCGTTCATGCAGATAGATCTAATTCTTAAGCGTCTTTAAAATGATCTCGCTGATGAATCTGACCTTCTCAGGTTCCAACTCAGGATATATTGGCAGGGAGAGGACATTCTCCGCAGCGGCTTCGCTTTCAGGAAAATCGCCCTTTTTATGGCCTAAATATTTAAATGCGGGCTGAAGATGAATCGGAACCGGATAGTAGACCACAGATGAGATGGAATTTTCTTTTAAGGCTTGTTTGATCTCCTCCCGTCTGTGACTTCTAATCGTATATTGATGGTAGACATGGGTTATATCAGGAATCCCTGCCGGGCACTCTACAGCGCTGCATATCATGGATGTGTATAACCTTGCTATCTCCCGTCTCTTTTTGTTATACGTATCAATATGTTTCAGCTTTATTCTAAGGATCGCCGCCTGTATCTCATCAAGCCTGCTGTTGAATCCGACGAATTCATGCTGATATACTACCGCGCTCCCGTGATTTCTGAGGAGCCTCACTTTTTCGTATATTGCAGGGTCATTGGTTGTTATTATGCCGCCGTCGCCGTAGGCCCCGAGATTCTTGCTTGGATAAAAACTGAAGCATCCTGCATCTCCGATGCTTCCAACTACTGCGTTTCCGTATCTTGCGCCAAAGGCCTGGGCGCAATCTCCGACAATTTTCAGATTATGCTCTTCTGCTATCTCCTTTATCCTCTTCATCTCTGCAGGCTGCCCAAAGAGATGCACCGGCAGTATAGCCTTGGTTCTTGATGTGATCTTCTCCTCTATCTTTGCAGGATCAATATTCATCGTTTTCCTGTTTATATCCGCAAAGACCGGCACAGCCCTGTTATAAGCTATAGCCTCTGCCGCCGCAATAAAGGAAAAGGGGGTTGTAATGACTTCATCACCTTCTTTTATATCAAGCGCTTTAAGGCTGAGATAAATGGCATCTGTGCCTGAAGCAACGCCCACGGCGTATTTTGTATTATGGTAAGCCGCTATCTCTTTTTCAAAGGCATTTACATTCGGCCCAAGAATAAAATGTCCGCTCTCCAATATTTCCGCGAGGGCGCTGTCAATCTCATTTTTGAGACTCCTGTACTGCGCCTTGAGGTCCACCATCGGTATGTTTATTTTAAAATCGGTCATCTTATATATCTGCGGTTAATTATCAGCATTATGAACCAGTTCCGACACCTTAAGCGCCACCTTAAGCGCTTCTCTTCCTTCATGGCCTGAGACAACTGGCCTGGTCCTCTTTCTCACACACTCGACAAAGGATATCAGCTGCTCCTTTAAGGGCTCTTTCTTCTCAGCCCTTTTGACCTCTTTGCTGACGCCGCCGTCAAGCTCCTTATAACATGATACTTCCTGGGTTTGATAATCGAGACTTAAGAAGGCATTGTGCTGAAAAATCTTCAGTTCCCTGACTTTTTCGTCAGCGATCCTGCTTGTTACAGCTTCGGCTATGCAGCCGTTTTTGAACTCTATCCATGCATGGGCAATGTCTATATTCTCAGTCAAAACCTTTGCCCCGGTTGCCCTGAGATCTGAGATATCGGAGTTGACAAGGCTGAGTATTATATCTATATCATGTATCATTAAGTCAAGGGTAACATCAACGTCAGTCCCTCTTCCTGAAAAAGGGGAAAGACGTCTTGATTCGATGAACCGGGGACTCTCAACCATGCCGCTTATAACTGAGACTCCGGCATTAAACCTTTCCAGATGCCCCACCTGAAGTATAAGTCCTCTTTTCTCAGCCTCTGCGATTATCTCTTCCGCTTCATGCATGGTGGATGTTATGGGTTTTTCAACGAGAATGTCTTTGTTATGCTTCAGAAAATCCATTGAGATCCGGTGATGCAATGTTGTCGGCGCCGCAATGCTGACCGCATCAACGCTGTTTATGAGCTCGGTATAATTTTCGTATGCCTTGCAATTATATTTTGATGCGAACTCCTGCGCACGAGTCAGGTCAACATCCACAATACCGGCAAGGCTTACTCCCTCAAGCTCCGAATATATTCTTGCGTGGTGCTGTCCTATTGAACCTGCGCCGATGACCCCTACTCTGAGAAGCCTCGATTCGTTAGTGTTCATCAGCTAAGAACTCCTTATCCCTACCACTGCTATCTTAGCCTTATCAGCCTCTTTTATGAAATTTTCAATATCAATAATAATGGTCTTGCCGGCCTCCACAGCCAGCGCCGCTGCCTTTACTTTCTTCATTGCGTGGAGCGTATCAAACCCTACAACCGGCACATCAAAGCGCATATCCTGTCCGGGCTTGCTGACCTTTACAACAACCGCTCCTTCTTCAGCGAGATGCCCGCCCCTTTTGATGGCCTCGTCAGTCCCTTCTATGGCTTCAATGGCCATGACCGCCTTCTCCTTTATAACTACGGTCTGCCCTATATCGAGCCGCCCCATCTCTTTTGCGATCTTCCAGCCGAATTTAATGTCCTCCATCTCGTTTTTTGACGGCTTTGTCCGGGTAAGAGTTCCTTCCCCGGCCAGAAGCTCTTTTATAAATGCGGTCGTGTTATGCAATTTAATGCCCTCCTTCTCAAACTCCTTAACCACAGCTTTCATAATAGTATCATCCGAACGGTCTTTTAATGATAAGAGGAGTTTGGCGGCTCTAATGTCAGGAATGAGCGCTCTTTTATTTTTATACAGAAGGGTTTTCGGGACTTTGCCTGCCATTACAGCATCGGCTGCATATGATTTTTTCAGGAGAGATATAAGTGTGCCTAAGTGTCCGATCTTTACTTTATGAAAATCATCGCCAAAGGGTTTTAAGGAATCATCGGCAGGCGGCTGCAGGGCTATCACAACAACCCTGTAGCCTTTTTTTTTAGCCTCAGATGCGATGACTTTCGGCAGTTCTCCCATCCCTGCCACAAGGCCGAGAGTCTTTGAAGATTCAGAATGACGGGGTGCCTTTAACGGCATACTCCTCTTTTTTTGCTCTTCTCAAGGAACCTGATGAGATGTTTAATCTCCTCAGTCTGCTTCAAATCTTTCTTTACTTTTTCTATCGCCTCGTTAGATGTGAGTTTGCTGCGGAATAATATTTTATAGGCTGACTTAAGCTCCCTGATTGAGGCCTCCTTAAAGCCATGCCGTTTAATGCCGGTTGTGTTTAAACCGTAAAGCTTGGCCCTGTTGCCTGACGCTGTTGTGTACGGCGGGATATCCTTGCTGACCCCGCTGACCCCGCCGATCATTGAATATCTTCCTATCCTTGCGAACTGATGCACGGCAACAAGCCCGCCGAAGACCGCAAAATCCTCTATCTCAACATGCCCGGCAAGCGTTGTAGAATTTGCCATAATGACTGAATTGCCGACCTTGCAGTCATGGGCAATATGCGAATAGGCCATAATAAAATTATTATCCCCGATCTCGGTTAATCTGTCTCCGTCAACAGAGGCGCGGTGGATAGTCACGTTTTCTCTTATGATATTCTTATCGCCTATCTTTACGCCGGTCTTTTCATTCTGGTATTTAAGATCCTGCGGCGCAAGCCCTATTGAAGTAAAAGGATAGATAACGCAGTCGTCGCCGATTTCAGTCTCTTTCATAGTTACATGAGAGATGAGCCTTGTGTTCTTGCCGATCTTTACCCCTTCTCCGACAATGCAGAACGGGCCTATCTCCACTCCCTGAGAAAGCTTTGCCGTTGATGAAACAACCGCTGTGCGGTCTATCTTGGGTTTAGCCATTTTTCACATCCCCTTCTGAGACCATTGCCGTCAGTTCGGCCTCTGATACAAGGTTGCCGTCAACAAACGCCTCGCCCGCGCACTTCCAGACATTTCCTCTCTGCTGGATAACCTTCACCTCAAAACGAAGCTGGTCTCCGGGGATCACAGGTTTCCTGAATTTTGCCTTTTCAATGCTCATGAAGTATACAGAGTTGCCTTTTGCGCCGGACTTAAAAGCCAGTATGCCGGCAACCTGCGCCATAGCCTCAACAATCAAAACGCCGGGCATGACAGGGTAATCCGGGAAATGCCCCTGAAAGAACGGTTCGTTTATAGTAACGTTCTTTATGCCGACCGCCTTCTTCTTCGGCTCTAACTCTATTATCCTGTCAACTAAAAGAAATGGGAACCTGTGTGGCAGAATATTCTGTATCTCGCGGCTCTCAATCATATAATTCTCCCTCCTTTGAAAAGGCACAAAGATGCAAAGTGGCAAAGGCGCAAAGTTGTTTGTTTGCTTTGTGTCTCTGCTCTTCTGTGCCTTTGAACCTTCAGGTTTTATTTCTTATCTGAATCTATCCCTGCTCTTCTTTCAAGCTCATGAATGCGCTTTATATACTCGGGCAGTCTTCTTAAGCTGCTCTGCGTGCGGAGCCAGTCTTTGTGAGGCATGGATGGATAGCCTGAGGTTGTCTGCCCGTCAGGGATATCCTCTGTAACGCCGGTCTTGGCACTTATTACCGCTCCGTTGCCGATCTTCATATGCTCTATCACCCCTGCCTGTCCGCCTATAATTACTCCATCGCCGATCTCTACACTACCCGCAATCCCGACTTGGGCAACTATAATACAATGTCTGCCGATTTTGACATTATGGGCAATATGCACTGAATTATCAATCTTTGTTCCGAGACCTATTATAGTATCGGCAGTTGTCGCCCTGTCAATTGTAACATTTGCCCCTATCTCAACTTCATCCTCAATTATCACTCCTCCGACCTGAGGCATTTTATAGTATGTCCCGCTCACAGGAACATATCCAAAGCCGTCAGAGCCTATAACTGTGCCGGAATGAACTGTAACTCCCATGCCTATTCTTGTTCCTTCCATTATTGATACGTTCGGAAAGATAACCGAGTTATCCCCTATAATGACGCCTTCCCCTATATATGCGCCTGGGAATATGGAAACCCGTGAACCAATTTGAGCATTGCTGCTTACATATGCGAGAGGATAAATTGAAACATCATTTCCAAAGCTTACATTATTGCCTATAACCGCCTTACTGCTGATCCCGGAAGGCTTATAAGGTTTCTTATGAAAAAGTTCCAATGCCTTGGCATATGCAAGGTAAGGGTTATCAATCAGAAGCATGCTTGCCGGCGCCAAACCTTTAATCTCTTCTTTTACTATTATTGCCGATGCTTTTATGCCGGAGAGATCAGGCGACTTTTTTTTGCCGGAAAGGAATGTTATATCGCCCTGCCTTGCCTCATTTATGCCGGATGCCCCTGTTATTTCGACATCAGGGTTGCCAACTATACTGCCGCCTATGATCCCGGCGATCTCCCGGAGCTTCATTTTTTGGTTCCAGCGCTCTTGTAGTTTTCGTTAAATTTCAGAATTACTTTTTCGGTTATATCCGATGACTTGGGCATGTATAAAATGCCGCCTTCAACTATCTCAAAAATAGCGGTATAGTTCTCTTCGTCACCTATATTGATGATCAAATTTCTAAGGTCTGAGATTATCCGCTGCATAAATTCCGACTGTTTTTTCTGGATCTCCGCCTGATTATCCTGCACCATCCTCTGATATTCTCTCAGCATCTTCTCGTGCTCAGCCTGTGTCTCTTTTATTGATTCCGGTGTCAGGATAGACGCCTGCTTCTCCATCTCTTCCTCAAGCTTTTTTATCTCATCGCCTTTTTTGTCAATACCCACCTGTTTGGACTTAACCAGCTCTTCCAGTACCTTAATCGCTTCTTTGCCCTGCTGTGATTCATTCAGCGCCTTGTTCAGGTCAACATATGCTATCTTTGTCTCAGCTCCGTGAGCATAAAATGCGAAGAATGATAATACTATTGTGAAAAAAAGAATCTTTCTCATATAACCCCTTTCTTTAAACAACCGGTGCTTTTATAGTTTTTTCAGAAAAGACTGCCCATTGAAAACTCGATTTTATTGCTGCCTTCATCAAATTGCCGGTCTAAATTATAACCCCATTCCAGCCGGATCGGCCCGAATGGAGACATCCATCTGAAACCAGCGCCGACAGTCGGCCTTAAATCTCCGAAAGAGATCGGCTCATCGTCGTCAAACGCCCTGCCTGCATCGAAGAATATTACGCCTTTAAGCCTTATCTCTTTTTCAATAGGGAATATAAATTCCGTGTTGAATATTAATTCCCTATCACCTCCGATAATCTCCCCCTGTTCATCTCTCGGCCCGGCCTCTCCAAAGCCAAGCCCCCTG
>JBFLVX010000043.1:0-15401 GCA_040758255.1 Nitrospirota bacterium | reverse complement strand
TCTGAAGGCGCAAAGGCGATAATTGAGACCGTAAAAAAGAATTCTAACAAAGAGATACGCGAAGACTCAGGCATCAGTATAAAACCGATATCCGTCTTCGGCTCAGAGCGTATAGTGCGTTATGCCTTTGAATATGCAAGAAAAAACCGGAGGCGCAAGGTGACAGCCGTGCATAAGGCAAATATCATGAAGTTCTCAGACGGCCTCTTCCTTGAAACGGCAAGAGATGTCGCGAAAGGCTATCCTGACATTGAATTTGAAGATAAAATAATTGATAATATGTGCATGCAGCTTGTTCAGAAACCAGAGCTTTATGATGTTCTCGTACTGCCGAACCTCTATGGAGACATTGTCTCAGACCTCGGCGCAGGCCTGATCGGAGGACTTGGGCTGGCGCCCGGCGCAAACATCGGCGGAGAATATGCCGTGTTTGAAGCCACTCATGGCAGCGCCCCCAAATACAAAGGGCTGAACAAGGTGAACCCTCTGGCAGTGATGCTGAGCAGTGTAATGATGCTGCATTATATCGGAGAAACCTCTACAGCCGAAAATCTGGACAGCGCAATCGCTTCTGTCATAAGGGAAGGCAAATCCGTTACCTATGACATGAAGCCGTCACCCGATGACCCTTCTGCGGCAACCACATCAGGCGTGGCTGACGCTGTCATCTCAAAGATCACTCAAAAATAATGACCCCTGACCCCATAAGTTTTTTCATCGTTATATGCTGCCTTATCCTCGTTGCTCTCCTTTCAGGCTCTGAAGTGGCATTCATAGCTGTAAACAGGATAAAGCTGAGGCACCTGATCGAGAAGGGCAGCGGCAGCGCAAAGATCGTTCAAAAGATGCGCGAAGAGCCTGACCGCTTCTTCAGCGCTGTTATCCTCTCCGGCAATCTCTTCACCATTCTTGCAACCTCAATCGGCACTGCAATGGCGATGAATTTTTTCGGCGATGAAAGCGGGATCATAGTCGCAACTGTTGCAATGACTTTCCTGACTGTTGTCTTTGGAGAGCTTGCGCCAAAGACATTTGCCGTAAGCCATGCCGAGAGGATCGCCCTTTCTTTGGCAAAGCCTCTCGATCTATACATAAAAATCATCTCTCCGGTTGTATGGATATTCAACAAACTCTCCAACCTGATAATCCGGGGCGTGGGAGGAGGGGCAGAGCCTCCTTCACCGTTTTTGACTGAAGAAGAGATGAAGTCCATGATAAACATCGGGGAGGAAGAGGGCACGATCGAGAAGGAGGAGAAGGAAATGCTCCACAATGTCTTTGAATTCGGCGACACCGGGGTATCGGAGGCTATGGTCCCGAGAACCGAGATCGTATCCATTGACGAAGATGCCCTCATTGAAGACGTTCTTAATCTCGTATCTGAAAAGGGGTATTCGCGTTATCCGGTCATTAAAGAAACTGTTGATAATATTATAGGGCTCTTATATGTAAAGGATATCCTCAGGGGCATGGCTGAAAAAGATGTGACCGCAAAGACCCCTATAAAGAGCTTCATAAGAGATGCTTACTATATCCCCGCAAGCAAGATGGTCACCGCTCTTCTGGATGAAATGCAGAAGCATAAATTCCATATCGCCATAGTCCTTGATGAGCACGGGGGCACCGCGGGGCTCATCACGCTTGAAGACATAATGGAGGAGATAGTGGGGGGGCTTCAGGACGAATTTGAGACCATGGAGGCTGAACATGAAGTCGAGGTTCTTGATGAGAACACCTTTATAGTCTCAGGCTCTACCGGCATTGACGAGGTTAACGGGCTTGTAGGCGTTGAGTTAACGAGCAGGGAATTCAATACCATAGGCGGGTTTTTATTCGGGCTTTTCGGCCGCCTCCCCAAGACCGGCGAACAGCTTCGCTATCATGACCTCAGGTTTCTGATACTTGAGATGGAAGGCAAGAAGATAGAGAAGATAAAGATAACAAAGCTGTAGCCGCGTTGTTTACGCTCCTTTTTTTATTTCTTCAAATGACAGATTAAAAATCCCGAGACTTTTTGTGAACCGTTGGTTTTGTTATTTGTAATATTTCCCGAAATTCTACTTGTCGAGCACGTTATATTTGTAGTAGTATAGCCACAAATGGAATTCAACCCAAGCCAACACATATTTAAGTCTCCGAAGGTTCATGCTGTAATAAAAGAGGCAATTGTCTTTTTAAATCAAACCCCCATACATCAATTGCCGCCTCCTGAACCTTTTATCGGCACCGGAGTTTACAGCCTTTATTATTTAGGTAATTATGACCTTTATAAAAAGATCGCCGATGCTAATATGACAGAATGCACTCATCCAATCTATGTTGGAAAAGCTGTGCCGAAAGGCTGGCGGACGGCACGCGCAGAAAGCGAAGATGACGCCACCCTGGCCCAAAGATTGCGAGAGCACGCCAGAAGCATCAAACAAGGTTCCGGTTTAGACATCAAAGATTTTAAGTGCCGGTTTATGATCTTAAAAGGCGAAGAAAGCAGCATGATCACCATTGTAGAGGCTGCTTTAATCAGAAAATATAGGCCGCTTTGGAATACCATTGTAGATGGATTCGGGAACCATGATCCTGGATCAGGGCGATACGATCAAGCCAAATCCGAATGGGATGTGCTTCATCACGGTAGATCATGGGCAGAAAAGCTCAGAGGCAAGTCGCCGGATTTAAAAGGAATAAAAATCAAAATAATAAATGTCTTGAAGTAGCTACGGTTTTCTTAAAACAACCACAGCTTCATAAAGCTGATGGTGTGATTTGGCTTTGCCCACTCTGACATCAGACTGAATTATGCTGTTCCCTACGCGTGTGGCACGGGGGATATCGATCTTCACTAATTCTAACCCTATGGACTCCGCGATCTTCCCAAAGTATTCATCCGTAGGTATCATCACCCCCTGCAGTATGCTGTTGCCGATGACCACCAGCGCTGTGCCTCCATGCTTTAGTATGTAGTGGATGCCTTCGGCGAACCTGTGGCAGTCATTGAAATATGCTGCCGCGTAGTTGGCCCAACCGTTGCCGCCATATGTTCCTTTTTCATTATTAAGTGTTCTGAGAGTCTGTAATCGCTCCCCGATATCTGTATTAGGCAAAGCGAATGACAGGTCTAATCTGTCGAGATCACGGACGGTTTGCCAGAACTTACCGAAGTTCATTTCCTCAAGTTTTTTTAAGTCATCAGGGGAATGCGCGTAACCGAGCCAATAAAGCTGGGGGCGGGTGTTGCGATTGTAGTGGTAATTATTGAGGTAGGGCGGAGATGTAATAACCAGATCAACAGAGGCAGAGGAAAGATGATTTCTGCAATTGAAGAAGGAGTCATTGATGATCTGCACTTCTAAATTGTTGCGAACCATCTGCTCCTGCATCCATGTGATATCTTCCATCATATCAATGAGCTTCTCAGTAATCGCTTTTGCAACCGGGAAGTCATGAATTTCCTCCCGGCCTGCGCTTACACGTCTGCCCAGGCTCGGCTCATAGGAATAATTTGAATAACTCACCATAGTTGAGGCAAAGGCAAGCCGGAACAGATCGCGGAGATTATCGTCTTTAATGGAAAGAACGAAGTCCTGCACTATCAATACCTTGTGAAGCACACGCGGATTATAAAAAAGCGACCTGGTCTTAAATCCCTGAGGCGTGGCGCTGTGCGGTTCATACTTCGAAGAAGTCATCTTCTTATAGAACTGCTGGAAGTCATCGATTGTTGAGGTAAATTCGTTTAAATCTATACGATAGGCGTTTGCCTTAACGCTGCTGGCAAGGGCAGCGTAAGGATTTATTTCAAATCCGATTGCGTTATGTCCCTCAAGCATAGCCTCAACTATGGTTGTTCCGACACCGCAAAAAGTATCCAAGACTGTGCCTTTCTTCTGAAGGAATCCATCTAATGCGCTCCTAACGAAGTTGCTTGAGAAACCAGCAATCCATGGAACCCATCTGTGGATTGGCAGGGTTTTGTTGCTGGAGAAATTGGGGTCGCTGAAACCAGCGTTCTTCCCGTTTACAACCGACTCACCAACTTTTTCCGGTATAACAGGAAGCCTTAATTGTGTCGGTCTTCTTACTGTCTTAGTCGCTATCGTCATTATATTTCAAGAAATTATTTTGAGCTTGTTTTGAGATTAACAACTTGTCCCACACCATACTCTGGCTGAAGTTCTCTGATAATTGATCCCATCTCCTGCCGTTCCTTTGCGTTGTTTAAGACCCTTGCAAAGTCGTCGAAACTAAGAATAACGGCCTTAGGATTTCCCCGTCGTTCAACGATGTAGCGGGTGTGGTTTTGCGTGACATCATCAATAACTTGTCCGAAATTGTTCTGTGCCTGTGTAGAGCTGACGCTTTTTATTGCCAAAATTGCCTCCGAGCTGTTTGTCAATTTAGCTAATATGACTAAATTATGAAGGATGGCATTATTTTTGTCAAGGGGCAACAGCGGCAGAAGGTTATCGAAACTGTGTTATCGAAACGATTGACAATTTCACCTCTAAAATATAAAGATATATGTCCCATCAGACAATAAAATTCGATTAAAAAGGAGAATAATATGAAATACATCAAAGGATTATCTGTTGCATTACTTCTTCTTGCGTTAACCATCCCGGCATACGGAGGCGGCAAAGAGGCGGCAGTTGCAAAAGGGAGCCGTCTGTATGTTTCCAATGCCGGCAATAACACCATTTCTGTGATTGACCTCGCCAAAAAAGAGGTCGCCGCGACAATCAGGACAGGCGTATGGCCTGCGGGCATGGCGATGGATTCCGGTACGGGAAAACTCTATGTCGTCAATTCAAGCGAGGGAGACAGCACTGTGTCTGTGATCGATACAGCGAGCAATTCAGAACTGAAGAAGATAAAGGTCGGCATAGGGCCGATGGCTATAGCGCTTGATACGGCTTCAGGCACAGGATATGCGGCTGATGCGGAGCATATTGTAGACGGCAAAAACGTAAGCAACACACTCTCCGTGATTGACCTTAAGACCGATACTGTTAAAGGGAAGATCGAAACAGGCGTCGGTCCTTTTGACGTAAAGATATTTGACGGCAAGATATTCGCGAGCAATTCAGGCGACTGGACAGTCGCTGTTGTTGACGCAAAGAGCCGCAAGGTTCTCGATAAGATAAAGGTTGTTGACACACCTCTTGGGATAGGTGTTGACCAGAACAAGAAGAAGGTGTATGTTGCCATTCACGGCAAAGGCAAGGTCTCGGTTATTGACCCCGCTGGGATGAAAGAGATAAAGAGTATAGATGTGGGCAAGTCAGCCTGGTATATTGCGGTTGATTCAGCAAACAGCAGGGCATATGTCACAAGAAGGGAAGACAATGCTGTAGCGGTCATTGATACAAATAAAGATGAGAAGATCGCTGATATCAATGTCGGCAAAGGCCCTATCGGAGTTGCCGTAGACCCTGCAAAAAAGAGGCTGTATGTGGCAAATCATGATGATATATCCGTCTCGATCATAGACACTGAGAGCAATAAGGTGATAGATACCATTAAGATGACGCTTACTCCTGACAGCCCTTATTCCGGCGCTCCATGGGGTCTGCTGCTGAACTAAAAACTAACACAAATACATAAAATCTCCCCTAACCCCTCTTTGCCAAAGAGGGGAAGAAATTCCCACTTTGTAAAAGGGGGAGGAAGGGGGATTTTTAAAAAATTAACTTTACATCATGTTACAGCATTTAATGCATTAGCTGTTTCAAGGAATAACGAGGTGAAGGTGCGTAAAAAGATCACGGTTGTAGGCGCGGGCAATGTCGGCACAACAACAGCACAGCTTATCGCGGAGAGAGATCTTGCGGATGTTTCGCTGATTGATATTGTTGAGGGTATCCCGCAGGGCAAGGCCCTTGATATACAGGAGGCGTGTCCGCTCTGGAACTCTTCCGCCAGAGTGACAGGGACAAACAGTTATGATGATACCTCTGATTCCGATATTGTGGTAATTACCGCAGGACTTGCGAGGAAGCCCGGCATGAGCAGGGATGACCTCCTTCTTGCAAATGCAAAGATTGTAAACGGTGTTGCCGAAAATATCGCAAAGACATCGCCCGAAGCCATAATAATAGTTGTTACAAATCCGATGGACGTTATGGCGCAGCTTACACAGAAAGTCACCGGGATTCCTCATAAAAGGATAATAGGCATGGGCGGGGTTCTGGATTCCGCGAGAATGAGAACGTTTATCTCCCTTGAAACAGGTGTTGCGCCCGGAAAGATTAAGACGATGGTGCTGGGCGGGCATGGCGATCAGATGGTTCCTATGCCGCGTTTTACAACTATTAAGGGTAAGGGCATATCCGGGATTCTTCCTGAGGAGAGGCTTAAGGCTGTTATTGAAAGGACCAAAAATGGCGGCGCAGAAATTGTCGGACTATTAAAGACAGGAAGCGCATATTACGCCCCTGCCGCCTCAGTTGTTGAGATGATAGAGGCGATATTCGGCAATAAAGAGGAGCCTCTTCCATGCTCGGTCTATCTGAACGGCGAGTATGGGATAAAGGGGGTTTATTTAGGCGTGCCTGTAGTGCTCTCTTTAAATGGTATAGAAAAGATCATTGAATTTGAACTTACAGAAGATGAGAAGAAGGCGCTTCTTGCCTCAGCAGAGGCTGTGAGGGGACTCATTAAAAAAATCGGAATATAGCAGACAGAGGAGAAATTAGATGGCGAATAAAGAACTTGAACAGACGCTTGTGCTTATTAAACCGGATGCGCTTAAAAATTCATTAACAGGATACGTGCTTTCACAGCTTTCCGAATTTCACAGCGGTCTCCGTTTTGCCGGTCTGAAGGTCGTCCATGTCAGCAACATGCTTGCGGACGAGCACTATTTTGAGCACCGGGGCAAGATATTTTTCCCTTCGCTCCTCGAATACATCATGGGGAATTTACATTATCCGGGTGAACCTGAGAAACACAGAGTTATTGCGATCGTGTATCAAGGCGCTGATGCCGTGAAGAAGATACGGAACATTGCAGGCCCTACGAATCCTCACGTTGCAAGGGATGAAAAGCCGGGCTGCATCCGCGCGCTCGGCACAGTGGTTCCTCTCAAAGACGCTGAAGGAAACGTGGTCGGCGAACGCATGGACAATCTTATTCACGCCTCTGCCACAGACAGCGAAGGTGAGCGTGAGATCAAGCTTTGGTTCAAGCCTAATGATATTCCTCCGCTCATGCATGCGTACGAGACTGAAACAAGCGATGCCTACTATTATTATAAAGACGGCAAACTTCACACGACTCATGAAGCCGGGAGCGTCTGCTTTCTCCCTCTTGGCGATGTCGCGTGGAAATCGGATATGGAAGCGCTGCGCCTGATCGCAAAGGGCCTTCCGGCCCCCTGCTCTCTTGAAACAGTGGTTGCCAAGTATCTCATCAACGATAAGCGGTAGGAATGGTCTCTTGCAGAGGGTGAATTTATTCCTCCCCTGTTATCTTCCGGTTTCTATACACATCGTAATCAGGCACAAGACGATCATAATCGCCATCCATCAAGGGCGAGGAGATCATAAAATCTGCGGAAGCGCGATTACAGGCAATGGGGATGTTCCAGACGACCGCCATGCGCAAGAGCGCCTTGACATCCGGGTCATGGGGCTGCGGTTCGAGCGGATCCCAGAAAAAGATGAGAAAATCTATTTCACTATCGGCTATCTTGGCGCCGATCTGCTGATCCCCGCCCAATGGCCCGCTCTGAAGTTTGAAGATTTTAAAGCCAAGCTCCTGTTCCAGTATCTCGCCGGTTGTTCCTGTTGCATATATCTTGTGGTGTGCCAGGAGCACCCGGTTGAATTTTGCCCATTCAACCAGATCACGCTTCTTGTTGTCGTGCGCAACAAGAGCAATCTTCTTATCGTGCTCCATTGCGATCTTTTTATGAATCATATAAATTTACCCCCTTTCTTCGCGATATAACGCGCATAATACATGGATTTCAACGTGGTTTTTGCTTATGTAAGACTTTTTCCCCACTCCATCATGGCTGCTGTGAGCTTCATAGATATTGCTGAATATTCCCCGCCGACGGACATCATTTTCTCCGCTTCCGCTTCGTCTCCAGATACCGCAAGCTCCGCGACCCGCGCGGCGGTTTTATGAAACTCCTCGTGAAGTTGTTTTACTTTTTTGAAGTGCTTTGACGTTTTATCCGTTAATGTGAGCGTTGGCCCGTCGAGCCACTTTCCGAAATCACAATGGTTATCCGTGTGAATCGTTTCCACCGGAGTGTCAACCTGCCCGGTTTCAATGGCCATTTTGAGCCGGTGTTTCCACATGCCGTGAGCGCCGATTGCTTTGTCAATTTCTTTGCTTATCATCCAAGTCCTCCTTTGTTGTCGGCATAACAGTTATTTTTATGCTTATTCTGCATTTAAGAGCATGTTATCCTATGACATATGGAGTGTCAAGATATTTTTTAAAAGGTGTTTTTTTAAGGAGAGATGTTTTATGAGCCATAATGGAGCGAGAAATTCCTCGCATTCTCTCTCATGTCAGCGCAGGTAAGTGCCAAATATGAGATATTCTATCAGAGCAACGGCCATAATCAGCAGACTTACTTTTATGGTCTTTCTGTATATCCCGCCCATTGACGCCCCGAAATACTCTCTTGTCAATACAAGGCAAAGATGGACAGGCGACAGAAGCACCCCGACATAGCCTGAGGCAAAAGCAAATGAAATTGCTCCGATATGATTTACATTCTCAAGCCCTAAAATGATCGGGAACGTGCTGCCTACAAAACCAACTGTGAGGCCTGTGAGGAGCCCGTAAATAAACGGCAGGAAAAAGAGCGCGGGCAGGACAGGGATATTCTCTTCCGTGAAAAACCTGCTGATGTTCGCTACCGCGCCCGAATCATTCAGCACCGCCTTGAAGGTCATTGCGCCGAGTATTATCAAGACGATCTCCCATGAAAAACCCTCTTTTAAACTCTGCAGAATATTCTTCAGGGAATATCGGAAGACCGCAAATAACACGATGATAACAGCGCCGAGGCAGATAGATAAATTGAGATGAAAACCTATCACCATGATCAGAATAGCGGCAAGAGGCAAAAAACTCCTGAGCCCGGCTCCTGATATTTTTTTAAAACTCTCTCTCTGTACTCCAATCCCCCTCAATCCCCATAAAGTCCCTCCGATCAAGAGACAGAGCGCATAAGGCAGATTGGCAAGCATCATCTCTCTCAGAGAATAGGAAGTGAGGGCTGATGCGAGGATCACGCCCGGATAAAGAGGGAGTATGAATTCCCACGGATGCCTGAACATGTAATTCACAAAAGCCTTCTTCTCCTGAGAGATTTCGATCTTTTTGGATGCCTCATCCACCATGGGCGCGGAGAAGAGAGCTCCGCCCATTGAAGGAAGAAGGCCGATGAGAGCGGGCATTGACGCCATTAATAACCTCCTGTCCATGACCATCCCCCTGAATGAATCCATCATCTGCTGCATGATGCCGTTCTTCCTCATGACGTTCTCGAATATTCTTATGAGAATAAGGGCTGTGATAAGGCTGACAGTTGTTTTGTCCGTAGTGCCGGCGTAAAATGCCTTCAGGAAATCCAGCGGCGCGAGCAAATAGAAAAAGGCGAGGATAACGGATGAGAGCGCCATGACAACGCCGAGGTTCCACTTCCTCTTCAGGAGAAAGACCATGATAAGAAGAACTGCTAATATCTTGATAATGTCAATCATTGGTTAACTACTTCCCCTTATAACCGGGGCATTCCTTTGACCCTTCGCATCCAGCCCGTCTTATCCTGCAATCCTTGTTCACGCAGATAGGCCGGTGTTTCTCCCCCTGACGGGTTTTGCCGGCCGGTACGACTCGATTTCGAGCTGCTTCTCCTGCTTCCCTCTTCTTTGTCATATGAATATTTTAGCAGAGCAATAGTTATTAATCTCTTGTATTTTATCAGCTTTTCAGTTATAAATAATATGACAATTTTGCACAAAGTCTACACAATTGTTCATTGTTATAAAAACCCGGTTAGCCATGAATCCAGAGAAACAGGACAGTTCAGAACTTATTGCCAGAAAGAACAAGGAGCTCTCCGCGATACTTGAGGTGAGCCGTGTGCTGACAACCTCTTTTGACCTTGAGAAGAACCTCTCTTCCGTAATGTCCACCTTAGGCGAACTGCTCGACCTTCAGCGCGGCTGTGTCTTCCTGCTTGACCCTCTCTCCAAAGAACTGCGCATTGTCGCCGCGCACGGTCTTACAAAGCAGAATATTGAAAAGGGCAAATACAGGATCGGCGAGGGCATTGTCGGGAGAGTGCTTGAGCGGAACATCCCTATGGTCATTTCAAACATCGGCAAGGAGCCGCTATTTCTGAACAAGACCGGCTCGCGTCCTGAAAAAGAAGGTATCTCTTTCCTGTGCGTGCCGATAGAGTTCAAGAAAGAGCCGCTCGGCGTTCTGAGCGTTGACAGGATATATGCAACCGAACACGGCAATGTGGATGATGACCTTAGAGTGCTTAAGATAGTTGCGTCATTGATCGCCCAGTTCATAAAGCTATGGGAAAGTTATTATGAAGTTGAAAAAGAGAAGGAGCACCTGAAGAGGGAACTGAAGGGCAAGTACAGCATAGAGAATGTAATAGGTAATTCAGACAGGATGCAGGAGGTCTTTGAGGCGGTCCACCGTGTCGCGCCTTCAAAGGCAACAGTGCTTTTACGGGGCGAGAGCGGCACGGGGAAAGAGCTTATCGCAAAGGCGATCTATTATATGAGCCCAAGAAGCAAGGGGCCTTTTATTAAATTCAACTGCGCCTCCATTCCTGAGGGGCTGCTTGAGTCGGAACTCTTTGGCCATGAAAAAGGCGCCTTCACAGGGGCGATATCAACGAGACACGGGAAGTTCGAGCTTGCAAACGGCGGCACTATATTCCTTGATGAGATCGGAGACCTCCCGTTAACTCTCCAGCCGAAGATACTGCGCGTGCTTCAGGAGAGGGAGTTTGAGCGAGTAGGCGGACAGAAGGCCATAAAGGTTGATGTAAGGATAATTACCGCAACAAGCCGTGACCTTGAGTGGATGGTATCAGAGGGCAGATTCAGGGAAGACCTCTACTTCAGGCTTAACGTAATCCCTATTCTTCTTCCCCCGCTGGGGCAGAGAGGCGAAGACATACCTGTGCTGATAGAGTACTTTCTCAAGAAGTTCAACAAGGAGAATAACCGTTCCGTCACCTTTGATAAAAACGCGATGCAGATATTTCTTGATTATGAATGGCCGGGAAACGTGCGCGAGCTTGAGAATACCATTGAGAGGCTCGTTGTTATGTCCCGTTCGGAAAAGATCACTGCCTCAGACCTGCCGGTATCGCTGAGCATACGCAGGCCGAGATCTAAAATTAACACCGTCTCATTAATGACGGATATCGGGGAGATCGAGAAGGTAAATATTACAGACGCGCTTAAAAAGACCGGCTGGGTCCAGGCAAAGGCCGCAAAGCTGCTTGGGATCACGCCGAGGCAGATAGGGTACAAGATAAAGAAGTACAAGATAATAGAAAAGGCTTAACCAGGAAACTGCAATTAACCACAGAGAACGCAGAGGGAATATATTGATAGTAAAAGGAGATTGTTAAAAAGTTTCATAAAAAAAGAGGTAAAGAATTATTTCACCACAGTGGACACAGAGAAAAAGAATTTTAGATGTTTGAAAAGCTCTGTGAACTCTGTGGTTTTATTTAAATGCATTTTTTAGGTTAAGGGCGGGCGGGATGAAAAGCTACCGCAAGGAACTCTGGTTTAATGTGCCGACCAGACGCGCATTTATCAATATCACTTCTCAAGTGGAAGAATGTTTGCGGGAGAGCGGCATCAGGGAAGGATTGCTCCTCTGCAATGCGATGCACATCACCGCGTCTGTATTTATAAATGACGATGAATCAGGCCTTCACCATGACTATGAGAAGTGGCTTGAGAAACTCGCCCCGCATGAGCCAGTCTCACAATATCAACATAACCGCACAGGCGAAGACAACGGCGACGCCCATCTCAAAAGACAGGTGATGGGAAGAGAGGTTGTTGTCGCTGTCACAAACGGACAACTCGATTTCGGCACATGGGAGCGCATCTTCTATGGAGAGTTTGACGGCAGAAGAAAGAAACGGGTGCTCGTAAAGATAATCGGGGAATAATGCGTGTAAAACAATAGCGGAATGTTAAACATGCAAAAAAGAATGTGAGGAAATTCAGATGCGATTAGAAGAGCGATCTTATAAAAAGATTGTTGAATCCCTCCATGACGGTCTGTATATTGTAGACAAAAATAGGGTCATCAGTTATTGGAATAAAGCCGCCGAGCGGATTTCCGGGTTTACCGCCGATGAGGTCATTGGCAAATCCTGTTCTGACAATATCCTTACCCATGTTGATAGTGAGGGAAACAGCCTCTGCTTCGGACTCTGCCCTCTCGCGGCAACCATCGCTGATGGAGAGCCCCGCGAAGCCGATGTATACATGCACCATAAGGATGGTCACAGAATACCGGTCTCCGTTCGCGTAAGCACATTAACCGATAGCGCAGATAACATAATCGGAGGGATAGAATTATTTACGGATATAAGCAATCAGGCAGTTAATGAATTGAGGGTGAAAGAACTGGAAAAATTGGCCCTTCTTGACAGCCTCACTCAATTAGCGAACAGAAATTATGTTGAGAGAGAGATACAGATCAGACTCGAAGAGAAAAGACGTTTTAACATGCCATTTGGCGTTCTGTTTATGGATATTGACCATTTTAAGGACTTCAATGACAGATATGGCCATGACGCTGGTGATGATGTCCTTAAATTTGTTGCCAATACCTTTGTTGCCAACTCCAGACCTTTTGATATTTACGGGCGCTGGGGAGGAGAAGAGTTTATTGGGATTATACGCAACATAAACGGTGATGATCTCAAGAATCTTGGGAATAAAGTGCGCTTACTCGTAGAAAATTCTTACATTACCTATAATGACAAAAAGCTTCATGTCACAATTTCCATAGGAGCTACACTCGTCAGCGCAAGTGATTCCATTGAAAGCCTTATAAAAAGAGCTGATGGGCTTTTATATAAAAGCAAAGACGCTGGAAGAAATTGTTTGACATTCGGCTGAACATTATCACGAAACAAACGGCAAGCTCGACTTCGGCACATGGGAGAGCATCTTCTATGGAGAGTTTGACGGCAGAAGGAAAAAACGGGTGCTTGTAAAGATAATCGGGGAGTAATGACTGTAATTGATGGCAAGATCGTTTCTATCGAAAATGTTACAAATTCATCAATTAACACATCCTCCTCGCTTTGCGGCGGCTCAACTGCCTCATTAGCGGTATAATAAATTGCGGAGGGACATCCAATGAAATGGAATAAGTGGCTAGAAAATTGGGATATGACTTCCCTAAAAATAACTGCACCTTTTTTATCGATGGAATGGAATCCATCAGAGCCGGACAAGGCTGCTGCTTGGGAACTTTATATTGAACTGCTTACCAGAATCACAACACAGAATTTGTCAATAATCGATGGTGATGAAAAGACGGCCTTGGATAGCATCTACTCTTTATTCCCCACAACGCGATCAATCATCAAGAACAATGGTCGAGATTGCATTGAATTCACAAAGATAGCAGTCGTTGTACTAAATCAGAAAGTTCGTCCATTCACTGCGAAATGGCATCGTATTTCCATCACCAAAGGTTTTACCGATTTTGAAGTATGCAGTCAGTTCAGGAAGGAACTGGAGGAGCTACAAAAGATACTACGAACATACACGGGGATGCTAGCGGAAATGGCAGGGGTTGAAGATCTAACGCAACTGGAGGGAGATTAGTGACCAACAATAAACATAAGGTATTTATTAGCTATCACCATGCCAACGACCAAGCATATAAACAAGCACTCCAAGACCTGAATGACAGATATGATCTGTTTATCGATGGGTCGGTAGATACTGGTGACATAGACGACAATCTTGATGATGACGTCATTCGTCAGAAGATTCGTGACGAATATCTCAAGGATTCAACTGTTACAATATTGCTTGTTGGATTGGAAACAAAGAAAAGAAAACATATCGATTGGGAAATTTATTCGAGCATGTTCAACGGCAAGGTAAACAAACAATCTGGCGTACTTGTTATCAATTTGCCCAGCACAGGTTGTACATACTATACAGCAGCACATGGCGATAACGAAAAGAAAGCCATCTATCCTGAGAACACCTCGTGGACGTCCATTAAAACACGAGACGAATACGAGAAACGCTACCCTTATCTACCAGCCAGGATTATTGATAACTTGCTCAAGAGTGGAGCAAAGGTATCCGTCACAAATTGGGACAAGATTGCGAGTGATGTTGAGAAATTGCGCTTCTTAATAAATGCTAGCTATGATGATAGAGCGCAATGTGACTACGACTTGAGTCGCCGAATGAGGAGGGCGGACTCATAGGAAATGCAGCTAACAACGAGTTACACGGGGCGTTAACCCCATTTACTGTAAGTCACCCGTTGTTTGTAAATCCAAGCAAGGGAGGAGACGATCATGGCTAAAGAGTATTTAGTGGTTTCATTTCCACGCAAACGTCGCGTGATGATCAACGGTGAGGTCATGGGAACTACCAATAAGAAGCTTGAACTCGAAAGCGGTCCCTATGAAGTGACCCTCGGCCCACCTAATAATTTTGCTCCTGAAAAGCTATCAATCGATTTATGCAACACATCATCTCTAACGCCGATGATCGTTGAGTTTGGGGAGGTCGAATGATGAAGAAGTATGCCATTCTGACGCTCATCCTCATTTCGGCATGTCTCATCTTCATAGGGTGTACACATTACATAGTCAACAATCAAAGCCAAAACTTTGATTCGCAGTCCGGTTATCGGTTTGATACCCTTGATTCTGGGCCACAGAATGGTGATTCACTTTTTGTATGTCTCATGTTCTCGGGGGGTGGCACACGGGCGGCCGCTTTGTCTTATGGAATCATGGAAGCGCTACGCGACACGGTTATTCGCATTGATGGGCGGGAGAAACGCCTTTTGGATGAAGTGGATTGCATTTCCTCGGTTTCGGGAGGGTCTTTCACAGCAGCCTATTACGGACTGTTTCGTGAACGGTTGTTTGAAGATTTCAGATCCCGATTCATAGAGCGCGACATCCAGGGTGCGCTGGCCCGCCAGCTTTTCAACCCAGTGAATTGGGCCCGATTGGCTTCCCCTTACTTCAGCCGCACCGATATGGCAGCGGAGTTGTACGATAACGATATCTTTGATGCCGCCACCTTTGAACGTCTGCAAAGTAACGGACGGCCCTTTGTGATTCTCAACGCCACCAATTTAGGCGATGATCGGCGCTTTGACTTTACACAGGA
>JBFLVX010000042.1:0-15757 GCA_040758255.1 Nitrospirota bacterium | reverse complement strand
TGATACCCGCTTCCCTGCATTTGCTGATGGCTTCGGGAACTTCAGGCCTCGGAGGATCTTCAAGTCCTATGAGGCCTGTGAAGATGAGATCGGATTCGATATCCGAATTGTTTAAACCGTTCAAAGCGTTTAAACCGTTCAAATTCATGCCGTCTTCTTTATACGCAAACGCGAGAACTCTTAACCCTTTACTTGTCATTGAATCATAAGCATCCTCAATCTCTTTTCGCATGACGTCATCCAGCGGCACAACCATCCCGTTTTTCAAAACAGTTGTGCAGAGAGGAAGCACAGTCTCAAGAGCGCCTTTAGTGAAGGAACTAAAGGATGCATGATGCATGATGCCCGATGAACGATTTTGTTCATCCTGTATCTTGAATCCTGCATCCTTTATCCTGCAAACAACCGTCATCCTTTTTCTCTCAGAGTCAAAGGGAATTTCAGATACTCTCTCCGCCCTGAATTCACCTATTGTTTCATTCGCTTTTTTCAGCAGGGCGATCTCTGTCGGGTCTCCCTTGTATTCACCGTTGACTAACCTGGCGTTGTTACAAAGCAGGGCGATCTTTATAAGTATGTCGTAGGGCATTTCCCCTCCCTTGTCGAAGCGACCCTTCGCGGAGACCCGCTTCGGGAGGGGAGGGGATGAAGGGGAGGGTGAGGGAATTAAATCTGATACTGTCCATATCGTTTTTACTTCCATCTTATTCTGCGTCAGAGTCCCTGTCTTGTCAGTGCATATGACAGATACAGAGCCAAGCGTTTCAACCGCTGTAAGCGTTTTTATCAGCGCCTTCCTCTTTGCCATCCTCTGACTGCCCATAGCAAGCGAAAGCGTGACTGTAGGAAGCAGCCCTTCAGGAACATTGGCGACTATGATCCCTACTGCAAATATGAAATTCTCCCAGAAAGACCTTCCGATGAAATACCCAAGTGCAAAGAAGAATACGCCCATTAATGTTGCGATTGCCGCGACAATCCTTGTCACCTTGATGATCTCTTTCTGAAGAGGGCTTAATCCCGCTTCAACGGCCTCGGTAAGATGCGCTATGCGGCCGAATTCAGTGCTCATGCCTGTGGCAAATACAACCGCCTTCCCCGACCCGCTGACCGCTGTTGTTCCGGCAAACGCTATGTTGGGGCTCTCAATAAATTCACCTTCAAACATCTCCGCGGTCCTCGGCACAGGCTCGGATTCACCTGTAAGAGCGGCATTGTTTATCATCAGGCCTGACGCCTGTATCAGCCTTGCGTCCGCAGGCACTTTGTCCCCTTCAGAAATAAAGATGATGTCCCCGGGCACAATATCTGCTGAAGGGACTTCTTTCTCTCTCCCTTCCCTTAAAACTTTTACATAAGATGGAAGCATCTTTTTCAGCGCGGCGAGCGCCTTTTCAGCGCGGTGTTCCTGAATAAAGGTAAATATCGCGTTAATGACGATGACCCCAATGATCGCTAAACCGAGCATGAGCATGCCTTCTCCGGGATGAAGATATTCTGATAAAAAGCAGAAGGACGCGGCGACCCAGAGCAGTATTGCGAGGAAATGCGTGAACTGCTCAGTCAGTTTCTTTAGCAGGGATTTTTTCTTTACTTCCTTTATTTCATTTGGGCCGAATTCGGAAAGCCGCCTCTCCGCTGCTTTTTGATGAAGCCCGTCTTCGGGCACAACGAGATGTTTCAGGACTTCTTCGGCAGGAATGCTCTGTATCTTCATGTCCGTGATTTAAATATGATAAGGTCACACGGCGTTTCTCTTAGAACCTCTTCAACCGGGCTGCCCTTGATGGCGGTTTTCAGCAGGCCCCTGCGGCTTGCCCCCATTATTATGAGGTCATGCCGCTTAGCAAACGCCTCTATAGTAATCGCCCTGCCTGTGCTGCCCGCTGCAAGGCTGATTTCGCATGGGATGTTATCTTTCTCCATCTTCGAGGCAAAGATCAGCAGATCTTCGGGTATCTTCTTCTCAAGCTCGGAGTGAGTAAGACGTACCTCGCCGTGAAAGAACTTTGTAATTGATTTAGGCGAGTGTAATAGAAAGACTTTTGATCCGAATGCCTCCGCAAGTTTCGTGGTGAAGAACGCCTTCTCGTCAATCTTTCCGGCTCCTGTCCTCAGAGGCACGAGTATTCTTTTTGGATGGAGTTTTCCGATATGAGCCACCCTTATGATCGCCACAGAGCAGGGCAGTTTTAGCAGAAGGCTCCTTGAGACAGTGCCCTCATAAAAACGGCGTTTAATATCCTCCCTCCTTGTCGCGGCAAAGGCTATATCTATCTTTTCGTTCTTTACTATCTCCAAAATCTTGTTAACGGGGTCGCCCGTCTCCATAATGATCTCCGCGTCAATGCCCATCTTTTCAGCCTGGAGAAAGAGCCTCTTGAGAGCTTCTTCCGCCCTGTTGAAACATGGCCCCTTCCCGGCGATAAAACAGAGATAGAGTTTGGCGTTGCATTCTTTGGCGAGATGAAGGGCGTATTTGGCTGCGACCTCGGAATTCAGAAACTCATTGACAGCTGAGAGGATACGCTTGTACATAAAAAGATTATACTCTGAAATGCGGTAAGAGTGAAGGGAAATTTATCTATACCATAAAGCGGCAGTTTTCCCTTGCCTGTCTTTTAAGAATCTCTTGGCCGATCTGTCAGTAAAGCAACACCAGTTTACGGTTTACTGAAAGTGTCGCTTTAACCTGAGCAGCACCTGTCCGTTCTTTCAGGGCACTTAACAGTCCTGCATAACCGGTCACTCCTCGTTGTTTTAGAGCCTTCCCGAACTGCTCCTGCGATGTGGCGTCTTTTTGTTTTTCAAACTTCTTTTTCATATGGATGCCTAATTTTAATGAAACTGATGCTAAACGGTAAGGAGAAAATAAATATGCAGGAGAGTATAATTTATTTATGGCGTGGGTTATCTGGATAACGGGACTGCCGGGAAGCGGAAAGAGCGCCATCGCTCTTGAGCTGAAAAAGAGCGGCGTTGATGCTGTAATACTGCAATCCGACGAAATCAGGAAATACATGACGCCTGAGCCGGACTACTCTGAGAATGAAAGAGAACATGTCTACAGAGCCGTGGTCTTTACCGCGATGACTCTTTATAAATTGGGGTACAATGTAATCATTGATGCCACCGGCAACAGAAGATCTTGGAGAGAGCTTGCAAGAAAGTCTATCCCTAATTTTTATGAAATATATCTCAAATGCTCCCTTGAAGTATGCTCCGAACGGGAAAGGGACAGAATAGATACGCATGGCGCTCCAAAGAATATTTATGAAAAAGGGAGGGAAGGCAGTCCTGTTCCGGGAGTAAATGTGCCGTATGAAGAGCCGGAAAGCCCTGAGGTTGTAATCAACACGGAAGAAGAATCGGCTGACGATGCAGCAGAGAAGATACTAAAATTTTTGAGGGGCAGGGAAAATTAATAAGCATTTAGTGATAGCGAGGCATTGAAGAATTTTTTGTACATTACCGAGGGGTTTATAATCTTTGCGCCTATATGTTTTTTTTGAGAAATAGATGAAAGTTCCGAGAGCCATCTTATTTCGCAGTTCAGACTGAGAGTATTTTTTGAAGGAGTTAATAAAATAAGGCTGACCAATCTTCCGGCGGCAAAATCTTTTGTCTCATGAATAAAATCCGATATGATGCATCCGATGCCTTCCTCGGATATATTGTTTATATTCCCTGTATATTTCCTGCTGCCGGAAATAATTACTGTGTTTAGACTGGTTTCAAATCTTTTAAAACGTCTCTCTGTCGTATGATTTAACATGATGTTTTTATTTAGCCGCCTGTTCTACACTAAAACATAATTTATTGGAACTATGTGATTTGAATCACAGGGAGGGGAATGCATAAAGCGGGCACTGCCAAGAATGTAAGCAGAGAAACCTTAATCTGCTACAGAAACCTTCTGCACAACCTTTCCAATAGAGAAAGTCTCATCACGTGAATAAAGGTAGGTGACTTCTGTTTCCACCGACACGGATGTTGTGTCGGGTTTGAGAGGAATTATAAACGTATAGGCATTAGGCGTGACGGGTTTTATGCCGAGGTCAAAACGTTCCATAGCAGTTACATCCCACTCAGCCATTGCTACCTGCTTGCCTCCTTTGAAGTAAAGGTCGCCGACTGAGAATTCCCTTTGGCTTGTGAACATTTCCTTGCCATCCTGGTTTTTTATGATAATCTCCATACCCATTTTTGGCATCGTTACACAACCATGGGGGATTACATGCCCGGCTTTGTTTGTCAGGGAAACCTTTACAACCGCCACGGGCATCCTTTTATTTTCATAAATATCTATGTAGTTAGTTGTCCTTGCGTTCACGGTAATATTAATTGCTGATTTAAGGTAGTTAATGTCCTGGGGGCCAAAGAACTTGTGGCTCTTCTTCTCTCCTTCCATATGACAGTCCTGACAGGTCTCTTTTTGCCCTTTTTGTATGAAGTCCTCTATATAAGAAGTATAAAGCGTGGGGCAGTCCTTCCACGGGACATCAGGAGGACAGTGATGGCATTGAGCGCACATTTCAGAGGTTGGCAGCAGATCAGATTTCTTTGTGCGAAAACCAATAGCAGCGTGCGGATTATCTTTTATTCCATCCGGCCCGTAAATAACCTTATCTTCCGGGTTTACGTTAAAACCGGTTGCCTTTAAATTATGACAACCCAGACAATTGAGATTCAGCTTTGAGAGTTCCTTTTTAGCGGCTTCTTTTTTGGCTTCATCTTTATCCTCTACCGCTGTTAATACTAAATCGGCAATATGCAAAATAAGCCCGGGCGCTGCATCTTTTATTTGCGGAACGTGACAATCCAGGCATATTGTCAGGTCCTTTCTCCCCATTGTCTTCTCTTCCTCAATCGTTAACCTTATGAAGGTTCTCATTCCATTGAGTACGCGCGGATCAATAACGGAATTGCCCATACTTGAGGTTTTCCATTCCTCGTACTTATCCGCATGGCATTCCGCGCAGCGCTTGATATCGTACATCTCAACAAGCTCATCTATGGTTGCGGCTTGTTTGGAAAACGCGGGCTGGTGAATAAACACCGGTGATAATATAAGAATAATGATGAGCAATGCTTTCAAACAGTCCCTCCAGACAATAGTTTAAAACATTTCAATTAAAATAACGAACAGCATGATCACACGCTTCATTTAAATAAGCAGTCGGCGGGATCGTTATTGACTTAAGCGCAATTGAAATGCTAATTTAAAAATCACGCGGAGGTTTTTTTGGAAAATAAAGAAAAGGTAAATATATTTGACGGGATATGGGCTTTTTTTGCTTCTGTTAAGCTCGCAATTGTTCTCCTCTTCCTCCTGGCGGTCACATCAATAATAGGGACTGTTGTCCCCCAGGAGTCCCCAAAGGCAATTCAGTTTCTGGGCAGGGTTTTCGGGGATAATACAGCGCCTGCAGTTTACAATATCTTCTTAAAGCTCGACTTCATGGATATGTACCATTCATGGTGGTTTGTTACGCTTCTTGTTCTCTTCTGTGTCAATCTTACTGTATGTTCTCTTGAAAAGATTCCGAGGACATGGAAGCTCGTCAAGACACCAGTGAAGCCTATGGCAAAAAATGTTTTAGAGACCCTTCCAGTCAAGAAGGAAATTACTCTGAAAACAAGTCTGGATATAGCCAGGGATGAATTTTTAAATGCGTTCAGGGCGTCCAAATATGATGTTAAAGAGGCTGCTGAAGAAGACGGCACCCAGCTTTATTCGGAAAAAGGGGGCTATTCGCGCCTTGGCGTATATGTGGTGCATTTAAGCATTCTCCTTATATTTGTCGGGGCTATTATCGGCGCCAGATTCGGATATGACGGGTCTTTAAACCTCCGTGAAGGCGGCGGCTCTGATGTTGTTTATTCACGCTCGGGAGAGCCGATACCTTTGGGTTTTACAATAGGCTGCAACTGGTATAAAACAGACTATTATAAAGGGTCGGATACTCCGCAGGAGTTCTCCAGCGAACTGGTAATATTAGAGAACGGCAAAGAGGTTTTGAAGAAGGTTATCGAAGTCAATAACCCTCTTACATACAAAGGCATTACCTTCTATCAATCAAGTTATGGCATAGTGCCGGACGCAGTCGGTATCTTTGTTCTGAAGGTCTCGGCTAATGGAGGAGCTGAAAAAACTATGCGTCTTCAGCAAGGGGAATCATTTGAGATCCCCGGATTAAAGATAAAGGGGACTATCATGGACTTTTCTCCGGCTCTCGGCAGGGACCCGCAGTCAGGTGCGCTGACTACTTATTCTGATTCACTGGTTAATCCGGCCGTATCTATAAGGTTTGATATAGAAGGTTCGGATGGGTTTACAGGATGGATACTCAAGCGCTATCCTGAAACAGGGATTATAAAAGATGCCGGACTCAAGGTTGAATTTCTGGACTACTGGGGCGTTGAATATACAGGGCTTCAGGTTTCAAAAGACCCCGGCGTCATTATAATATATATAGCCTCTATTGTTATGGTACTCGGCCTTTATGTTGCCTTCTTTTTGAGCCATAAGAAGCTTTGGATAAGGATTGCTCCGGCGGGAAAGGGCTCTGTAAAGGTGAATATCGGAGGCTCTGCCAGCAAAAACAGGCTCTCTCTTGAGAGACAGGCAGAGCATATTTTAGCCGGAGCTGCGGCGGCTATA
This sequence comes from Nitrospirota bacterium, assembly GCA_040758255.1. GTDB lineage: Bacteria > Nitrospirota > Thermodesulfovibrionia > UBA6902 > UBA6902 > JACRPZ01. The sequence continues at coordinate 9,093 of JBFLVX010000042.1, read as the reverse complement.
GAGGGAAGGCTGAAAAAAATCTGAGCAATTTAGCTATTAAGGAGTAAAAAATGGACAGTTCAACTTTATTCGGGATATCAACATTCGCATATTTTGTAGCAATGGCGATTTATGTCAGTTATATAGCTTTCAGAAAGAATGGTGTTGCGGTAACAGCCACAGCGGTGACTGTATTCGGCTTTCTGTGCCAGACAGGCGCGCTGCTTTTAAGGTGGATGGATTCTTTCAATATATGGGCCGCATCTGCCCCGTCCACAACATTTATTGAGTCGCTTCTGAGGGGCGCGCCTCTCAGGAATATGTATGAGTCAATGGTGTTCTTTGTCTGGTGTATTGTGTTTATCTATCTGATAATGGAGTTTAAGTATAAGAACCGTTCGCTTGGCGCTTTTGTCATGCCTGTGGCAGCGCTTGCGCTTGCATTTATTGACGTATCAGGCATGTCAACGGAAATACAGCCGCTTATCCCGGCGCTTCAGTCAAACTGGCTGCTATTCCATGTATTCCTGAGTTTTATCGGATACGCGGCCTTTGGTGTTTCCTTTGCTGCTGCAGTGGCATATATTGCTATGGCCACTGACTCAAAAGGTGAAAAGGCATATATCTTCTGGAGCATTGCCGTGGGGGTTTTTCTTATAGTCCTTATCGCTATGGGCATTGACTATCTGAGCATGTCATCATCTGCGCAGGGAGATTATCTCCGCAGCTATTTTCTTAAAGCCAGCTTTCTAAGCTCCTCGGGCATCGTTGTAATCTTCAGCTGGATAATATCAGCGGTATTCATTCTTGCTCTTTGGCGCTATGGACACGGCCTAAGAAAGGTTCTGGAAAGCCTCTCAATTACAAAAATTATGCTTGAAGATATTGAGTATAAAAGTATAGCCATTGGTTTTCCTCTCTTTACAATTGGAGGCCTTATCATGGGCGCCATATGGGCCAACAGCGCATGGGGAACTTACTGGAGCTGGGACCCTAAAGAGACATGGTCGCTTATAACATGGTTCATTTACGCGGGGTATCTTCACGCGCGTTTTGTGGGCGGCTGGAGGGGAAAGAAGGTGTCGGTGCTTGCCCTCATAGGGTTTATAGGTGTGGTCTTTACTTATCTCGGCGTAAACCTCTTTCTCTCAGGGCTCCACTCATACGGCGGACAGTAAAGACAGGCGTTCCAATCCTAACAGTCGTTTAACAATCATTTAGATATCATTATGCTCCGTGAGCTTCACATCAAAAACCTCGCGATAATAGATGATGCCTCAGTAGAGTTCGGTAAAGGTTTTAATGTCCTGACAGGCGAGACAGGCGCGGGCAAGTCCATCATAATAAACGCCTTATCCCTTGCCCTTGGAGAAAGGGCAGTTGGCGAGCTTATCAGAAGCGGTGAAAAAGAGATGCTTGTTGAGGCGCTCTTTGATCCCCCTCCCAAACTTCCAAATCACTCAATATACGAATCTTTGCATGATGCCGGGATTGAAGTTGAAGACGGCATCATTATGAGGAGGCTCGTCTCATCTCATGGGAGGAGCAGGGCGTATATAAACGGTTCAATGGTGAATGTCCAGACACTCTCTGATGTAAGCAGGAGTATCATAGATGTTCACGGACAGTATGAGCACCAGTCCCTGCTTTCTCAGGAGATTCAGCTTGACATGCTGGATGAATACGGCGGGCTTCTTCCGGATAGGGAGGAGGTAAAGAGCGTTTATGAGAAGCTGAACAATTTAAAACGCAGGATATCGGAGCTTGACATAAAGGAGAAGGAGCGAACCCAAAGGCTTGACATGCTCAAGTTTCAGATAAATGAGATAGATTCGGCTGACCTGAAGAACGGCGAAGAAGAGAGCCTCACAGAAGAGGCAAAAGTATTAGGCAGCGCTGTCCGCCTTACAGAGCTTGCCAATCATTCTTATGATTCCCTTTACTCTTCGGAATCATCATGCATTGCAAATCTTTCAAAAATATTAGGCAGCCTCAAGGCAATCTCAGAGATTGACTCTAATGCCGATGGCTCAGTTAAGTCACTTGAAGAAGCCATCCCTCTGCTTGAGGACGCTGCATACTTCCTCAGGGATTATAAGGATAGCCTGAATTTCAGCCCTGAGAGGCTTGACGCAGTGCATGAGAGGCTTGAAATTATTAAGGGATTTAAGAGGAAGTACGGAGATAGTGTCAAGGCTATCCTTGATTTTAAAGATGAGGCTGAAAAAGAGTTTAATGAACTGGAGCGTTCTGAAGAGATGTCAGGCAGCCTGAAGGATGAACTTACTGGTCTTAAGGGCGCATTCACTGATAAGGCATCAGCGCTTTCTAAAAAGAGGGCGCAAGTCGCAAAGAAGATAGAGCCGTTGATTGAAGCTGAACTCTCAAAGCTCTCAATGCCTGATACGAAATTCTCAATTAATTTCTCACGGGAAACAGGCGATGATACAACAGACGGACTTAAGGCAAAACAAAACGGCATTGACGATATTGAATTTCTCTTATCACCTAATATCGGGGAAGAACTTAAGCCCCTGTCAAAAATAGCATCTGGCGGCGAGCTTTCAAGGATAATGCTCGCTCTAAAGGGAATTCTCTCTAAAGGAGACAGAATCCCTGTCCTTGTCTTTGACGAGATAGACGCTGGCATCGGCGGCATAGCTGCTGAGGCTGTGGGACAAAGGCTTAAGAATCTCTCCTCAAGCCATCAGGTAATATGCATAACTCACCTTCCGCAGATTGCATCATATGCTGACAGGCATTTAAAGATAGAGAAGAAGGTTCAGGGGAAGAGGACGGTGGTTGAGATAAGAGAGATCGAGAAAGAGGAGAGAACCGAAGAGATTGCCAGGATGCTGAGCGGTGAAGCATCAGGTGCTTCGATGAAGCACGCAAGAGAGATGCTTAAGGCAAAATCAAAGAAGCAGTAAACATATTCCCCTGTGCTATAATTCACGCATGAATCCTTACAAAAACATCCTTGACCTTATAGGCAAAACGCCGGTTCTTAAGCTGAATCATATACCTGATAATGATTCAGCGGAGATATGGGCTAAGCTGGAAGGTTGTAATCCCGGAGGCTCTGTCAAGGACAGGATCGCGCTTTCAATGATTGAAGATGCTGAGAGGGACGGGAGATTAAAACCCGGAGGTACAGTTATAGAGCCGACAAGCGGCAATACCGGAATCGGGCTTGCTATGGTGGCGGCGGTTAAGGGATACAGGCTTATACTTACAATGTCCGAAACAATGTCGCTTGAGAGACGTCAGATCTTTCAGGCATACGGAGCCGAGGTTGTCCTGACTACGGGGTCAAAGGGGATGTTAGGAGCAGTGGAAGAGGCAGAGATGATATTTAAGAAGAACCCTGAATATTTTATGCCTATGCAGTTTGAAAACCCCTCTAATCCTGAGGTTCACAGGAAGACAACAGCCGTTGAGATACTGGATGTTTTCAAATCCGGCATTGACGGCTTTGTTGCAGGAGTCGGCACCGGAGGCACGATCACAGGGGTTGGAGAGGTCTTGAAATCTGAAAAGAGCGGTACATGGATAGCCGCTGTTGAGCCGGCAGGCTCTGCTGTGCTTTCAGGAGGCAACCCTGGTCCGCATAAGATAGCTGGCATAGGAGCAGGATTTTATCCCGGAGTTTTGAATACCAAAATCTATGATGAAGTGATAACTGTAAGCGACGATGATGCAGCGGCAATGTCAAGGCGGATTGCAAAGGAAGAGGGGATACTTGCCGGAATTTCTTCGGGTGCTGCTGCATGCGCAGCCTTGAAAGTAGCGATAGGGCTCGGGAAAGGCAAAAAGGTTGTTGTTATATTTCCAGACCGCGGGGACAGGTATTTAAGCACAGGTCTTTTTGGGGATAAATCATAGAGAGCACAACGGGTGCATTCTGAATTTCATGGAGCCTCTTTTAAGGAAGTCTCTTGTTTTACAAAATCTTCATACATCTGCGGTATATTTTTAAGTTTAACTCCCATCCCGTTTTTGAAATCTATAAGGCCTGTTTTAAGGGACCAGGCAACTTCGCCCTCAAGATTTATTTTTTTGTCTTTGTCTAATTCCAGAACTATCTTTAGAATTGTTCCGGGACTAAAGGCCTTTTTTGTTCTTATGAAGAGACCGGTCAATGAGAGGTTGGATGTGGTGCCGATAAACTCCAAATCACCGCTTGAAAAGACAACCGGCAGCCTTTTGGTATGACGCTTACTTATCAGACGCTTGTTCGCCATTTGTCTTAATTATACCAAGGTATATGGCGGGGTGGACGGGACTCGAACCCGCGACCTCCTGCGTGACAGGCAGGCGTTCTAACCGGACTGAACTACCACCCCATTGAAAATGATAAACGGCAAGTAAGAAGTGAGAGGTGGGAGCTAAGAAGCTAATAAACTATTCCTTAACTTCTCACTTCTCACTTTTTACTTCTAACTTGTTAAATGGTAGGCGGAACAGGGATCGAACCTGTGACATCAGCCTTGTAAGGGCTGCGCTCTCCCAGCTGAGCTATCCGCCCGGGATTATTTAACGAGTAATACTATAACAAATCACCATACTAAATTTAAAGTGTATTTTATAATTGTTTGATTTAGCTTATCTCTTTGAGCTACAATTAACAACAAAAATGAAGAGGTAAAAGGGGCAAATGCCGGGAAAAGAACAATACAATAATATTCTCAAACAGCTTCTCGCTTATTTTTTTATAATGGTTATTTCCGTTGCCTGCTCTTCGCAAAAGGCGGCGATAAAGGAAACACCGCTCTATGATGCCGGGGTGCGTTTTGAAGAGGTCAATGAAAATATAAAGAAGAGGGATTACGAAAAAGCAAGGGAGATACTTGGGGATATTAAAGCGCAGGACACATCAAAAGAGTATGCGGCCCTTGCCCAGATACGAATAGGTGATACGTATTTTGAGGAAGGGGAATATGAGGAAGCGGTAAGAGAGTATGAAGCGTTTCTGGATCTTCACACATATCACAAGTATGCCCCTTATGCTCAGTATCAGCTTGCAATGAGTTATTACAAAAGGATAAGCGGCGCTGACACAAGCTATTCGCTGGCAAAACTGGCATTAACTGAATTTGAGAAACTTCAGAAGCAGTATCCGAGAAACCCATATATGGAGATTACCGATAAGCGGATAAAGATATGCAAAGACACCCTTGCAGGATATGAATTATATGTCGGGAAATTTTATTTGCAGAAAGGTTCATATGCAGCGGCAGCCGAACGTTTTACCAGCCTGCTGCAGCTTTATCCTGATTCTAACACTGAGCCGGAAGCTCTTTATTCCCTCGGCCTTGCCTATAAGGAGATAGGAGAGAAAGAGAAAGCGATTGATGTTTTAACCACACTTAACAAGAAATTTCCCACTATTAAACTCTCCCAGCAGGCAAGGGAACTTCTTGTTTCCTTAAAGGAAAAGAAGTAAATACCGGACGTTTTCCGCAAGAGCCAGTCTAAATTTCATATATGAAACCAATGAAATATTATCCGGTCTTTCTAAATCTGAAAGGGGTGAAGACCGTTGTAGTTGGGGGCGGCAGAGTTGCGGAGCGAAAGGTCGTGACTCTTTTAAAGGCAGGGGCTTTGGTAAAGATTATAAGTCCTGCTATAACAAAGACGCTTGAAAAGTATAAAAAGCAGGGATTGGTCAGCCATATAAAAAGAGAGTACAGGCAAGGTGATCTTAAAGATGCCTTTATTGTTATAGCAGCCACTTCATCCCCTCAGACAAACAGCAGAGTTGAAGCTGACTCAAAAGATTTGCCGCGTCTTATTAATGTGGTTGATACGCCGTCAATGGGTAACTTTATCGTACCATCTATTGTAAATCGCGGTCATTTAACTATTGCCATATCCACTGAAGGCTCCAGTCCGGCGCTTTCAAAAGCCGTACGAAAAGAACTTGAGGAGATCTACGGTTCTGAGTTTTCAGATTATCTTGAGTTTGTTGAAAGCATTCGCAAACAGGCAATGAATAAGATAAAAGATAGCGTGGATCGGGAGAAATTTCTCAAATCACTTGCCTCTGAAGAGATATTCAGAACTCTGAGGAAAAATGGAGTCAACGCAGCCGTTAAAAAATTTCAGTCACGGATGACGGATTTATCGGTTATTGCGGATTCTTAAATCCGTGCTACAGTCCCGCCTCTGAAGCAATTGCATTATGAATATTCTCAGCTGCCTTGCGGTCACCCAATATACCGACCCTGACAGAAATAGATGTAACTTTCTGCCCTTTATCCTTTAAATTCAGGACAACTTTTGCCCCATCTTTTTGCACCGCCTCTATTGTGCCTTTCGCCCCATTATTAAGACTATTTGTTACGCCTATCTTAAGGTTTGCCAGCGCAGTATTTGACGCACCCCATGCATTTGTGTATGCAACGGGATATTCTCTGATCAAGTTACCCTCTACATATTTATAAGCCCCTATTCCAACTCCGGCGCCTACTCCCAGCAATACTGCCGCGCAGCCGTAAAAGAAGATTAGAGATGATAACAGAAGCGCCAAACTTGCTCTTTTTTTCATAATACCTCCAGTGTTATTCGTGTTGTTCTGATTTTTAAATTCCATTTTCCAGGAAATGATAACAAAAATATGATAACCTCTGCAATATGCTGTTCAGCTTTTTTAAAACAATAAAACCTGAGAATTAAGAAAATGATAACATTGTTAGCGATAAAATTATTAAGATTTTGTATAATCTCATATCCGTTTTTACAATTCAGGAGGAACTATGGCAGCCAAGGTTATAAATAAACAATCAAAGGTCTCTGTCTCCATTTATGAAAATTTCTACTTCAACAAGAGCCTGTCTCTGCCCACTGTGATTAAAGAATATGAAAAGATTGAAGATCAGCTTCTGAAATCACGTTATTTAGCCTGCATCACTGTCAAATTTGAGGATATAGCAAAGATCGAACATCTTTACGGAAGCAATGTTTATATAGATATCCTGACCCGTATCACACAGAAGCTTAAGGCTATCAAAAAGAAAGAACTGAGAGGGAAGGATGTTTTTGTGCTGGATCTTTATGATATTGATACGTTCGTAATATTTTTGTCATCCCCTCGCGAAAAGACCACACAGCTTCTGTATCACATGGAAAGGATTGCTGAAAGAATCAGGATTAATCTGGAAGCTGATGTCTTTAATCTGCTTTATCCTTATTTGAAAGGATATTCAAGGGCAACTATAGGATATGCCCTTGAACTTCGGAACCCGATGGTCAGCAATATGCGCCTTATAACACAATTGATACATAACGCTAAAAAAATGGGCGAGTTCTGTGTTATTAAACGTAATTTTATGAGCAGGTATTCTCTGCAGAAGGTTATCATTGAGAAAAATGTACGCACATTCTTTCAACCTATTGTAGATTTGAAAGATCTGACAATTATAGGTTATGAAGCATTATCCAGAGGGCCCAAAGAGACGGAATTCTTTAATCCTCTTCTGCTTTTCCTTGCAGCTTCAGAATGCGGGCTTTCTTTTGAATTAGACAGGCTCTGCAGGCATAAGGCGCTTGAAAGTTCACGCAAGATTAAAACAGACAAAAAGATATTTATTAACACACTCAGCATGACAATCCATGATACCGAGTTCCGTGGGTTATATCTGAAAGAACTGCTGAAAGACCTTAAGCTTAAGCCGGAGAATGTTGTTTTTGAGATAAGCGAAAAACTTGCTATTGACAATTACTCGCTCTTCAGGAAATCTCTGAAGGATTACACCGATCTCGGCATTGTGCATGCCGGGGATGATTTGGGCACCGGCCATTCCGGGCTTGAGAGGATAATGGAATTACATCCCGGCTATCTGAAGATAGATATGTCTTTTACGCGTGATATTGATAACAGCTTCATGAAGCAGGAGATAGTGAAGGCGCTGGTAAGTCTTGCGGAGAGTATTGGTTCGGAGGTTGTTGCCGAAGGCGTTGAGACCAAAAAAGAGTACGAAAAACTGAAAGAGCTTAATGTAAAGTATGGCCAGGGGTTCCTATTCGGAGCGCCTTCGGAAAAACTCTCCCGAATAAACAGAGAGTTCTAAAACTCCGATCCTTTTTATGTTTGATTGCTTTTTTTATGCCGACTGACAATCTTTTTATCAGGCAACACAAATCTGTTATAACACTAACTTTAAAAATATCTCTGCTACTTTAGGATCAAAATGGCTTCCTGTAAGGGAGTGGATATGTTCAAGAACTTTCTCTTTAGGAGCAGCTAAGGCATATGGCCGGTCTGAACTCATGGCATCATATACATCCACTATAGCAAATATTCTTGCTGAAAGAGGTATTTCCTCCCCCTTAAGTCCCCTTGGGTAACCTGAACCATCCCATTTCTCATGATGACAGTAAGGGATGTCAAGAGCAGGCCGTAAATATTCTATTGGGTATAGCAGTTCTTTTGCATATACAGGATGAAGTTTCATTTTTTTCCATTCATCATCTGTCAGCTTCCCGGGTTTAAGCAGTATACTATCGGGAATACCCATCTTCCCTATGTCATGCAAAAGCGCCCCTCTTCTTATATGGACAAGTTCTTCCTCTTTTATGCCCATCTCATGAGCTATTGTAAAAGTCATTTCTGTGACTCTCTGACTGTGCCCTTCGGTCTCTTTGTCCCTCAAATCCAGCGCTCGTGACCATCCTTCTATTGTGGTATCATATGCAAGTATAAGCTCAATATTTGAACGCTGAAGCTCATTGAAAAGAGCGGCGTTGTCGATGGCTATGGCTGCCTGATCCGCGATCGTCTCTGAAAAGTCAAGCCATTCCGAATCTGCATTAAAAGAATTGCGGTGAAACAGCTCCAATACCCCTTTTATCTGACCTTTTGCGATTAGTGGTATGGCATAATAGGCAATAAAACTCTCATCGGCAAAGGATTTTGAACGTTCAAAGCCTGTAATGTCCTCTTTGAGATCGGGTATATTTACGATGCGATGCTCCTTTGCAGCGCGTCCGGCGTTTCCTTCGCCTAATCTCAGTCTTGTATATCTCAGGGCATCTGAGTAAAAACCTCTGCTGCTGACATATTCCAGCAGCTGAGTATGCCTGTTAAACAGCAGCACAGCGCCAGCATCTATG
>JBFLVX010000041.1:0-15850 GCA_040758255.1 Nitrospirota bacterium | reverse complement strand
AAAATGTTTCGGTTGATGGTGCCTGCGATCTCTCTTCCTAAAAGTTCGCAAAGTTTAACTAAAACAAAAGAGGACGGTTGTTAGCCCGTCCTCTTTTTCTTATTTCTGGATTCCCGTTTCAACGGGAATGATGATTAATTTTTAATACCTGTAAAGATCAGCTTTGTAAGGCCCGTCAACAGAAACGCCGATATAATCAGCCTGTGCTTTTGAAAGCTTTGTAAGTTTCACCCCAATCTTTTCGAGATGGAGCCTTGCGACCTCTTCATCAAGATGTTTGGGAAGGGTATACACCTTCTTTTCATAAATATCTCTGTTCTTCCAGAGATCCAACTGTGCCAGCGTCTGGTTTGTGAAGCTGTTGGACATAACAAATGAAGGATGTCCGGTTGCGCAGCCCAGATTCACCAGCCTCCCCTCTGCAAGGAGGAATATTTCATGTCCATCCGGGAATATGTACTTATCAACCTGAGGTTTGATATTGATCTTCCTGATCCCCGGATAATTGTTCAGCTTCTCCACTTGTATCTCATTATCAAAATGCCCGATGTTGCAGACAATGGCCTGATCCTTCATCTTTGCCATATGCTCAATTTTTATGATATCCATGTTCCCGGTTGCTGTTACATAAACATCCGCTTCACCAAGGGTGTTTTCTACTGTGTTGACTTCATAACCTTCCATTGCAGCCTGCAGCGCGCAGATCGGGTCTATTTCCGTGACAACTACCCTTGCGCCGAATGCCCTTAAGGACTTGGCAGAGCCTTTTCCCACGTCTCCGTAGCCGCAGATAACTGCAACCTTCCCCGCAAGCATGACGTCCGTAGCCCTCTTGATCCCGTCCGGTAAAGATTCCCGGCAGCCGTAGAGGTTATCAAACTTTGACTTGGTCACAGAGTCATTCACGTTGATTGCCGGAACGAGCAAAGTCCCGTTCTTCATCATCTCATACAGCCTGTGAACTCCAGTTGTAGTCTCTTCGCTCACTCCGTGCCAATCTTTTACCGTCTTATGCCACTTCTGATTGTCCTTAAGGAGCTGAGCTTTTAAAAGATTGTTTATTATCTGAAGTTCTTTATTATCAGTCTTCTTATCCAGAATAGAGGAATCGTTCTCCGCTTCATACCCCTTGTGAATCAGGAGAGTGGCGTCCCCGCCGTCATCAACGATCAACTGCGGGCCAAGCCCCCCCGGAAAAGTCAGGGCTTCTTCTGTACACCACCAGTACTCCTCAAGCGTCTCGCCCTTCCATGCGAAGACAGGGATGCCTGCCGCTGCTATTGCCGCTGCGGCATGGTCCTGAGTTGAAAAGATATTGCAGCTTGCCCATCTGACATCAGCGCCTAATTCATGCAGTGTCTCGATCAGGACAGCCGTCTGGATGGTCATATGAAGCGAACCGGATATGCGAACACCTTTAAGCGGTTGCTCCTTTGCGTATTTTTCTCTTACCGACATAAGGCCGGGCATCTCTTTTTCAGCTATCTCTATCTCTTTCCTGCCCCAGTCAGCCAAACTTATATCGGCAACTTTATAGTCATTGGTCTTCTTTGTCACGGTTGAAACCGCCATTATTGCTTCCTCCTTTATTTGCCCTTCGCAGCCTTCCTCAGCTTCTCAGCCATATCAGTCTTTTCCCATGTAAATTCCGGCAAGCTCCTCCCGAAGTGGCCGTAAGCAGCGGTCTTCTTGAATATCGGCCTCCGCAGGTTGAGCTTCTTCATTATGCCTTTTGGAGTGAGGTCAAAATTATTCCTGACGATTTTCTCTATTTCATTATCAGGGATCCTGCCTGTGCCGAATGAATCAACGAGTATTGAGACAGGTTCGGCAACGCCAATTGCGTATGCTATCTGAAATTCTACCCTGTCGGCCAGTCCGGAGGCGACTATATTCTTTGAAACATACCTTGCCATGTACGAGGCAGAGCGGTCAACCTTTGAGGGGTCCTTGCCGGAGAAACAGCCTCCGCCGTGGCTGCCGACACCGCCGTAACTGTCAACGATTATCTTCCTGCCCGTCAAGCCTGTGTCGCCCATGGGCCCGCCCACAACAAAACGGCCTGTGGGGTTAATGTGGTATGTGATATGTTCTTCATCAAGGAGTTTCTTTGGAACAACCGGTTTTATAACCTTCTCGATAATGTCTTCCCTCATCTCTTTAAGGGTAATGTCAGGGCTGTGCTGGGAGGAGACAACAATCGTATCAACCCTGTGAGGCTTTCCTTCTTTATACTCAATAGTAACCTGAGTCTTGCCGTCAGGCCTGAGGTACGGGAGAACATCCTTCTTTCTGACTTCTGTAAGTTTCATGGCAAGCTTGTGCGCAAGCATGATAGGCATCGGCATTAATTCAGGAGTCTCATTGCAGGCAAAGCCGAACATAAGACCCTGATCTCCTGCGCCTCCCGGGTCAACACCCATTGCTATATCAGGCGACTGCTCATGTATTGAGGTGATAACAGCGCATGTCTCATAATCAAATCCGTATTTTGCCCTTGTATAACCTATGTCCCTGATGGTCTCTCTCACTACTGTCGGGATATCAACATAGCATGATGTTGTGATTTCGCCCGCAACAAACGCAAGCCCTGTGGTGAGCATAGTTTCACATGCGACCCTTGAGTTCTTATCCTCGGCCAAAATCGTGTCAAGGATCGCGTCTGATATCTGATCCGCAATCTTGTCAGGGTGCCCTTCTGTCACGGATTCGGATGTAAACAGATAGTTTCTTCTCTTCATAAATTGTCGCCTCCTTAAGTTAATGTCTATTATTTAAATCTTTTTAGAAGCTGGTTGTCAAGGCAAAGCGGGTGTTTGCAATTATGCGCAATCATTTGACATCCGGGCTCAGAAGTGAGTTATATTTTAAGATGTCTGAAGATTCCAGCGGCACTCTTTTACAAAACATAGAGATCAAAGGCGCAAGGGTCCACAACCTCAAGAACCTTGACCTGAAGATCCCACGTGACAAACTCGTGGTGATTACAGGGCCGTCCGGTTCAGGCAAATCATCGCTTGCGTTTGACACGATCTTTGCAGAGGGGCAGAGGCGGTATGTTGAGAGCCTCTCCGCATATGCAAGGCAGTTCCTTGAACAGCTTCAGAAACCCGATGTGGATTCTATAGAAGGCCTCTCCCCTTCAATCGCAATTGAGCAGAAGACAACAACGAGGAGTCTGCGCTCCACACTCGGCACAATTACGGAAATCTATGATTATCTCAGAGTGGTTTATGCAAGGATCGGACAACTTATCTGTTATAAATGCGGCAACCCTATAGCAACGCAAGGGATACAGCAGATAACCGATTCGATCATCTCACTTCCGCACGGCACTCGCATCCAGCTTCTCGCCCCGATTGTAATGGGCAGAAAGGGAGAATACAAAAAAGAACTGAATGACGCAAGGAAGAAAGGATTTATCAGGGCAAGGATAGACGGCGAAATAATGGACATCACAAAAGAGGTCTCCCTGAATAAACATAAAAAACATGACATAGATATTGTCATTGACAGACTGATTATAAAACCCGGAATTGAAAAGCATATATTAAAGGCTATTACGCACGCCATGACTTTTACAGATGTGGTGACAATCAATATTATTGACGAAGATAAGGACATCTTCTTCAGTATGAAGCTTGCGTGCCCCAATTGCGGAATAAACTATCCTGAGGTTAGCCCCAGACTCTTCTCATTTAACAGTCCTTACGGCGCATGTCTGAAATGCAGGGGGCTTGGATTTAAGGATGTATCCGAAGAAGACGAAGAAGATATCGGCTCGCTTAAAATATGCCCATCCTGTAACGGGCTGAGACTAAAAAAAGAATCCCTCGGTGTCAGGATCAGCGGTCTGAACATAAGCGAATTATCAGCCCTGTCAATTAAAGAGCTTATCGCTTTTTTGGAAGATATTAAACTTACAAAAAAAGAGACTCTTATAGTGTCAAAGATACTGAAAGAGATAAAGGAGAGGCTCTCATTTCTCGATAAAGTCGGACTCGGCTACCTCACGCTGAACAGGCCTGCCTTCTCCCTCTCCGGCGGCGAATCACAGAGGACAAGGCTTGCAACGCAGATAGGCACTTCTCTCACGGGCGTGCTTTATATACTTGACGAACCGAGTATAGGGCTGCATCCAAAGGACTGCAACAGGCTCCTTGAGAGTCTTATAAAGTTAAGGGAGAACGGCAATACCGTAATTGTGGTTGAGCATGACGAAGATACCATAAGAATCGCAGATCACATAATTGACATGGGGCCCGGAGCAGGTGTAAACGGCGGATACGTTGTAGCAGAAGGCAGTCTGCGGGATATAATTTCGAGTAAAGATTCGCTGACAGGGGCATATCTCCGCAGAGATAAAAGAATACCTGTTCCGCTTAGCAGAATTAAACCTGTCGGATACATAACAATAAAAGGAGCGCGGGAATTCAACCTGAAGAATATTGATGTGAAGATACCACTTGGGGTTTTCACCTGTATTACAGGCGTTTCCGGCTCAGGCAAGAGCACGCTGATAATCGATATCCTTTATAACGCGCTTGCAAAGAAAATATACTCATCAGTCAACATACCGGGAAAGCATGAAAGCATTCTCGGTATCGAAAAGATTGATAAGGTGATAGACATAGATCAGTCGCCGTTAGGCAGAACGCCCCGCTCCAATCCTGCGACATACACCGGCATATTCACTTTCATCAGAGATCTCTTTTCCCGGGCAGCCGACTCAAGGTTAAGAGGTTACAAGCCCCGCAGATTCAGCTTTAATGTCTCCGGCGGAAGGTGCGAGGCATGCAAAGGAGACGGGCTTATAAAAGTCTCTATGCATTTTCTTCCTGATGTATATGTCCCATGCGAGGAGTGCAAAGGGATGAGATATAACAGGGAGACTCTTGAGATACGATATAAAGGCAAGAATATCTCAGATATTCTCAATATGACCGTCACGCAGGCGATTGAATTTTTCGATTCAATCCCCAATTTAAAACATAAACTTGCCACTCTTCAGAGAGTCGGGCTCGGCTACATTCAGTTAGGCCAGTCCGCAACCACCCTCTCCGGCGGAGAGGCGCAGAGAGTGAAGCTCTCAAGAGAACTGAGCAAGAGGGCAACCGGAAAAACCATTTATATTCTGGATGAACCTACTACCGGCCTCCACTTTGTTGATATTCAAAAGCTCCTTGAAGTTCTTCAGGGGCTTGTAAGCAGCGGCAACAGTGTTGTTGTTATTGAGCACAATATGGAGGTTATAAAGTGCGCTGACTATATAATTGATTTGGGCCCCGGCGGCGGAGACGAAGGAGGCAATGTTGTTGCATCAGGAACGCCTGAAGAGGTCGCTCTAAACCCGAAATCGTATACAGGAGCTTTTCTTAAACGAAAACTCTCCGAGGATTCTCAATTTCGGAGAGAGTCAACTCCGGTCTGAAAAGATGATGAAATACTCAATATATTTTTCCTTCACTTTTTGCGCATAGTAGTGTATGATTAAATCATAGCGATTGAATGCCGGTCAATGCACCGGCTGTGAACCGCAGGGCAGAGAGGTTGAGTATTGAAGGTATATAGAAAAAATAATATCAGCCCAATAAAATTCATACCTCAAATCAGGATTCTAAAGTCCTATCTCTTTATATTTTTAATTTCATTAGCTGCCTTAATTCTCAGCCAAGGGATTTCAAGCGCATCTGAAATATCCGCAAAGGCTGCGGTTCTTGTAGATAGCTTAAGCGGAGAAGTTTTTTACGCCAAGAATCCCGACCTCAAGCTGCCGCCTGCCAGCACAACAAAACTTATTACCGCAATGGTTGCTCTTGATAAATTAGACCCGGAGGCTGTGGTAACCATAAGCAAAAAAGCAGCTAACACGCCTTCCGTAAAGCCGCATCTTACGGCAGGACAGAAGATCAGTGTAAAAGACCTCTTATACCTCGCGCTTATGAGGTCAATCAACGGCGCCGCGGTTGCCCTTGCAGAGACTGTGTCCGGCTCGGAGAAGGCATTTGTTAGTTTGATGAATAAGAAAGCGCAGGGCGTGGGCGCAAATAATACCAAATTCATAAATGCTTCAGGTCTTCCGGGACGGAAACAGCACACAACAGCCCGCGATCTTGCGGAACTTATGAAAGAATCCCTCAATTATCCCCTTATCTCGGAGATCATCAATACAAGGATCAAGATGCTTGATGTTGATAACAAACAGGTACTCCTGAAAAATACCAATTATCTCCTCTGGTCAGATGATAATCAGATCGGCGGCAAGACCGGATATACAAGGGCTGCAAAACATTGTGTTGTTAGCGCCTCCCGAAAAGGTGAAAGGACTCTTATAGTTGCTCTCCTGGGAGAGCCTGTGAGGGATTATCTCTGGGAAGACGCAAAGACACTCCTTGATAAGGGTTACGAGATGCTCGATAACGCTGACAGCATCATTAAAACCAACCATACCGGGCTCAGTCAATATACACCGAATAAAAGCTGAGAGCAAAAGCGCTCAAATTCTCAGACACCTTCAGATGATTTACGGAAAACCAATCAAGCATATCCTATTTCTTTTATTCCTCTCTTTGTGCGCCCTGTCACTATCCTCCTGCGCAGAACAGGATAAGACTTACAAAGAGAGCCGGTCGGTCATGGACACCTTTACAACCATAACCGTTACAAGCTCTTCAAAAGAAAAGGCGGAAGAGGCTGTTGACGCAGGGTTCGCCGAAATAGAGAAGCTCGACAAGTTTCTGAATAATTTCGAACCGGAGAGCGAGGTCAGCACAATCAGTAAATTCGCCGGGATAAAACCTGTTAATGTCAGCCGTGAGACATTGGATTTGATGCACAAGACAATGAATATATCAGAGATAACTAACGGGGCCTTTGACCCGACTATTGGGTCTGTCGGTAAACTCTGGAAGTTTTCAGGCCGTCCAGCGGATCCGTCAATGCCGTCCAAAGATGAGATTGAGAATGCGCTGAAGCTTGTTGATTACAGGAAGATAAAAATAGAGAGTGCCACATCAGAAATTTATCTGAAAGAAAAAGGCATGGAGATAGATCTTGGAGGAATAGCAAAAGGCTATGCCGCTGACAAGGCGGTAAAAGCGATAAAGGCAAAGGGAATAAAGTCTGCGCTTGTCGCCATCGCCGGCGATATCAGGGGTTTCGGATTAAACGCGAGCGGTAAACCGTGGAAGGTCGGCATACAAAACCCTCGTCCTGACAATCCCGATTCCGAAAAACCGTGGGAAGATATATTCGCAACGCTGAATCTGAAAGAGAGCGCCGTATCAACTGCCGGCGACTATCAGAGGTTCTTCATGAAGGACGGAAAACGCTATCATCATATCATTGATCCTGCCATAGGCTATCCGGCTGAATCCGGACTGATAAGCGTCTCCGTTATCGCGCCTGAAGGATATGTTGCTGACGGCATTGACACTGCCATACTGATTCTCGGTTTGGAGAAGGGGATGAAGCTCCTTGAATCAAAAGGACTTGACGGGATATTGGTGGATTCCGAGAAAAGGGTTTTCATTACAGGGAATTTAAGAGGCAAGATAGAGATACTGAATAAAGGGTATCAGTTAATAGAGTAGAAAGAGCACATTCCGCTTCAGGTTGCCGAAAATTACCTCCCTTATGTATACTTCAACAGATGTTTTAAGTTATTAGTTGTTGGTTGTCAGTCTAAAAACTAAAAACTGACGACTAACAACTTTTTGTCAGGAGACCCCATGCCTCTTTTCGGCGAACTTTTTGTCAGCGAATTATTAAAGATGCCGGTGCTCGACCCTGCAGGCGATGAACTTGGCAGGCTCAAGGATTTCATTGTAATCAAAGGCGAGCCCCTGCCCAGAGTATCGGCGCTTATTCTGGAGAAGAAGAAGAGGCGGTATTATCTTGGCTGGGAAGATATGGGGATATTCAATAAGCGCATCATCTCTTCCAATGTCTACGCATCCAGGATTGAAGAGTATGAACCTTCTGAAGATGATCTGCTGATTGCGCGTGATCTATTCGACAAACAGATAGTTGACGCAAACGGGGCCAAGGTTGTGCGGGTAAACGACGTAAAGCTTGAGGGGCAGAAGGATTATGCCTGTCTTGTTGCCGTTGATGTCGGGATAAGAGGCATTCTAAGGCGCATCGGCATAGAGCGTGAGAGCGAGAGATTTTACAATGTCTTTGGAAAAGCCCTCACTCACAACCTTATACGCTGGGGATATATTCAGCCGCTTGAGCCGAGGCTCACAACCATATCGCTTATCGTCCCGCGCCAGATGATCTCAGCGCTCCATCCCTCGGACATTGCAGATATTATAAGCAAAGTGCCGCATGAACAGGCCGTGGCGCTCTTCAAAGGACTGGACCCTAATGTTGCGGCAGAAGCGCTGCATGAGCTTGAACCCAATGTAAAGAGGGCTATCATAGAGGGGCTTGATAAAGACCATGCCACTGACGTGGTGGAGAGGATGCCCCCGGATGAAGCGGCAGATCTGCTCTCTGATCTTGGATCCGACACGGCAAAAGAGCTTCTTGAGTCCATTGAAAAGGACGAAGCTGAGGATATTCAGGAACTCCTTGCTCATGAGGAGGACACCGCCGGCGGCATCATGACAAATGCGTTTTTAGCCTATCCTCCTGAATTGACAGCCATGGAAGCGATTGAAAGGCTCAGGATAGATTCGCCTAATGTGGAGGATGTTTATTATATCTACGTTGTGCAGAATGAAAAACTCATCGGAGTTGCGTCATTAAGAGACTTGATCCTTCCATCGCCTAATGTCCGTCTGTCTGAGATAATGGAGACAAAATTAAAGACCGTTTCACCTGACACAGATGAAAAAGCAGTTGCCGAGCTTATATCCAAGTATAATCTGTTAGCCATACCGGTAATAGATGCTGAAGGAGCGCTCCTCGGCATTGTGACTATTGACGACATTATTGACTTCCTCCTGCCGCCGTCTTCAAGAAAGAAGAGGAGGAGCGTGTGAGCCGCTGGAAAAATTTCCTTATATTCCTCTCAATAATAGGCCCCGGCATTATAACCGCTTCCATAGACAATGATGCCGGAGGTATTACTACTTACTCGGTCGCTGGCGCACGCTATGGTTATATGCTTCTGTGGACATTAATACCGACAACGATAGCCCTCATAGTCATACAGGAGATGGTGGCAAGGATGGGCGTTGTAACCGGCAAAGGGCTTTCCGATCTCATCAGGGAAAATTACGGAGTAAAGATAACCTTTTTCATGATGATAATCCTGCTGGTGGCTAACTTCGGAACTACCATTGCCGAGTTTGCAGGGTGGGCGGCAAGCATGGAGATGTTCGGCCTGAGCAAATATGTGATGGTTCCTTTCGGGGCTTTCATGATATGGCTCCTGGTCACAAGGGGCAGCTATAGAATAGTGGAAGGGGCGCTGCTTATAGCATGTATGATTTATTTGGGTTATGTTGTTTCTGCTTTTATGGCCGCTCCGAAATGGGGGGAGGTCATACAGAGCACATTTATCCCGAAGGTAAAATTCGAGTCTGAATTTGTCATGTTAACTATCGCGATCATAGGGACCACCATTACGCCCTGGATGCAGTTTTACCTTCAGTCGTCAATCGCTGAAAAAGGGGTCAAGAAAGAGAATTACAAGGTCACAAAACTCGATGTCATTATCGGATGTGTCATGACAGACATTATCGCGTTCTTTATAATAGTCACCTGCGCTACAACCCTCTATCCGCACGGGATCAGAATAAACGAGGCAAAAGAAGCCGCGCTTTCCCTTGCGCCTTTTGCAGGCCAATATGCGTCTATCCTTTTCGCTGTCTGTCTCGCAAATGCATCCATACTCGGGGCGATTGTTGTTCCCCTTGCAACAGCCTATTATATCTGCGAGGCCATGGGATGGGAAGCAGGAGTGAATAAGAGTTTCAGGGAAGCCCCGCAGTTTATGTGGATTTACACTGCCCTGATAGTCATATCAGCTCTTTTGGTATTAATCCCTGGCGCTCCGTTAATACTTTTAATGATCCTCTCGTCATTGTTGAACGGTATATTGTTGCCATTTGTCCTTGTCTTTGCCTTATCGCTTGTGAATAACAGGAGGATCATGGGGAAACATACCAATCCGAGAGGCTATAATTACATAGCATGGGGCACAGTTGCTGTTTTAATAATACTGACAACAGCCCTTATAGTCATGACTGTATTGCCGGGATTTAGTTCTATCTGATAATACCAAGGGACGGACATGTACGTCATAGTTCGACAAGCTCACTACGACAACCATCAGCCTGAGCCTGTCGAAGGGCTGCTTTAATATTGAATCATATTAGATTTTCAACTATACTAAGCCGTTACAATTTGCAAGAAATGAGAGGATATTGTGGTTAAAACAATAGAGCTAATTAACGGAAAAGTGATGATGCTGGATCAGAGCAGGCTTCCTCTTGAGGTCAAGTATATTGACTGTAAAGACTACAGGATGGTTGCAGAGGGGATTAAAAAGCTCTGGATACGCGGTGCACCGGCCATAGGGATTGCCGCTGCTATGGGCATAGCCCTTGGCGCTCAGGATGTAGATTCAGATAATTTCGATGACTTCATGAAAGAGATGGAGGTTGTCTTTGAGACCCTGCTCGCGACAAGACCCACTGCGGTGAATATCAGATGGGCGGTGGAGAGGATAAAGAAGGCTCTGCATGAGAGGAGAGATGAACCGGTTAATAAGCTGAAAGATTTTCTTACAAAAGAAGCCAATGACATACTTAAAGAGGACGTAGAGATTAACAAGGCTATAGGCAGATGGGGCGCCCGGTTCATAAAAGACGGCGACACGATCATAACGCACTGCAACGCGGGCTCGCTTGCCACAGGCGGATACGGAACCGCTACAGGCCCGATGCGCGCGGCAGTAGAGCAGGGCAAGAAGATACAGGTTATTGCTGATGAGACAAGACCGGTGCTGCAGGGAGCGCGGTTAACCGCATGGGAGCTTATGGAAGATAATATACCGGTGACATTGATTACCGACAATATGGCAGGTTCCATTATGCAAAAAGGAGAGATAGATCTGGCGATAGTCGGCACAGACAGAACCGCTGCAAACGGCGATGTAGCAAACAAGATAGGCACTTACTCTTTAGCCATACTCTGCAAGGAGCACGGCATACCTTTCTATGTAGCCGCTCCTATTAGCAGCATTGACTTTTCAATCGCCTCCGGAAAATTTATCCCTATTGAAGAGCGTGATTCAAGTGAAGTTACCAATGTATTTGAATGCAGGATAGCGCCTGTAGGAGTAAAAGTGAGAAACCCTGCCTTTGATGTGACGCCGGCAAAATATGTGACAGGCATAATTACTGAAAAAGGGGTCTTCAGGCCCGAAGACCTGCATAAACTTAACAAAAAAGATATTGATTTGAAGAGCATAATGCTTGAACCTTAATATGATATGAATATTAAAGAGATCTGGGAATATTACGGGAAAGACCTTGCAGCCGCGGAGGAGAAGATACACGAGACTCTGAAGGCTGCCTCGCCTATTGTTTATGATGTGGGCAGGCATATATTCACTGGCGGGGGTAAACGCATCCGGCCGCTTCTTGTCATACTCTGCGCCAGGATATCCGGTTACACAGGAGAAAAGACCCGCACTCTTGCATGCAGCGTTGAATCAATACACACGGCTTCACTTCTTCATGACGATGTAGTTGACAGCGCTAATCTCAGAAGGGGAAGGCCCCCGGCACACTCCGTATGGGGCAACCAGATCGCGGTTCTTGCGGGTGATTTCTTTTACTCAAATGCGCTTAGGCTCGCCAACTCGCTCAAGAATCAGAAGATAATGGACGCCCTGTCAGGCGCAACCGCAGGGATGGCTGAAAAGGAGATGCTCCAGCTTGCCTTAAAAGGCAACCCGGATATATCCGAAGAAGATTACATGGAGATAATAACAGGCAAAACCGCTACCCTTATGTCAGCGGCCTGCATGAGCGGGGCTATTCTTGGAGGCTCTCCTAAGAAAAAGGTGAATGCCCTTGCATCCTTCGGATTAAAATTGGGCAGGGCCTTTCAGATAGCAGATGACATTCTTGACTATATGGCGGAAGAGAAGGCGCTGGGCAAGAGCCTCGGCAAAGACATCGAGGAAGGCAAGATAACCCTTCCGCTAATATACCTGCTTAAGAAGGCATCTTATGATGAAGCGGAAAAATTAAAGATAATTATCAAGAACGAGAAGTTATTAGCATCTGATCTCAATTACATACAGGATCTGCTGAATAAGTACAAATCCATTGAGCAGTCCTATGCGAAGGCAACCGCTATCATTAAAGAAGCGGGCGCTGAACTCAATATATTTGAAGATTCCATGGAAAAGACAGCTCTTCTTACTTTGTCAAATTACGCATTAAACAGAAGGAAGTAAGAAGTTTTTAGCTGTCAGTTTTTAGTTTTCAGACTGACAACTAACAACTAACGACTAATTATGCACCCTCTCGTGAAGCTTGCAAAAGAGACCGTTGAGAAATTTGTTCTTAACGGAGAGACCGCGCAAATCCCAGCAGATCTTTCATCTGAAATGAAAGGGAGAGCCGGGGTTTTTGTCTCTATAAAGGAAAATGGCGAATTAAGGGGATGTATAGGAACGTTTTCCCCATGTACGAAAAACGTAGCGTGTGAGATCATACAGAACGCCATAAGCGCGGCTACTCAGGACCCGAGATTCCTTCCTGTAAGTCCAGAAGAACTGAGCGGACTTGAATATTCTGTTGATGTGCTGACATCGCCTGAAAAAGTTGCAGGCAAGAAGGAACTTGATCCAAAAAAATACGGGGTGATTGTCAAAAGCGGCGAACGGAGAGGATTATTACTGCCTGACCTTGAAGGCGTTGATACTGTTGATGAGCAGATCAGCATAGCGTCAATGAAGGCCGGAATACACCCTTCAGAAAAGATAGAGCTTTACCGCTTTGAGGTGAAAAGATATAAATAACTTGTCATTTGCCGCCCTAAATCTGTTATTTTATACACATCACCATGTTAGATAAAACCAGACTTGAGCAGGATATAGAAAGCCGTGAAATCCTCAGAACGCCGAAGGGTGTCCGTATATTCATAGCCCTTCTATTAATCGTTATAGGCGCGATCGGGGCATATTCATATAAGCTCAAACGGGATATAAGGGGAAAAGATGAGGAGATCGCCAAAATAAAAGATGATTTCAAGAAAGAGACAAATAAACTTTTAACCAAGATTAAAAATTATGAGAATCAATCCCCGGACTTAAAATCTGATTTAAGCCGCAGCAATTAATAATGTTCCTTTCCATAAAAATACCTCTATAGAAAGAATTCAGAATTCAAGATAAATATGAGCGACGACTTGCATCAAGAAGGGAATATCAAACAAAACAGTCTCCCGCAGCTGCTCGCCTCTTTTAGTAAAGACCGGAAGACAGGCGTTGTTACTTTTACAAAAGGCGACGCCAGCAAAAAAATATATTTCAATAACGGCTCTATTGTATTCGCTTCATCAAGCGTTGCAACGGATCGTCTCGGGGATTTTTTGCTCAGAACAGGCGTATTATCAGAAGAACAATATCTGAAATCGATAAAATTGCGTGAAGAGACCGGCAAACGCAAGGGGATGATACTTGTAGAGCAGGGATATCTTAGCCCGGAAGAGTTTGTATCAGCGATAAGGCAGCATATGACGGAGATCGTACTCAGCCTCTTTGAATGGGAAGAAGGTCATTTTAAGTTTAAGAATTCCCCTCCTTGCGAAGAAGTGATCACCCTTGATATCCCTGTCAATGACCTTATAAACGCAGGAAGCCAGAGGATTGAAAAAGAGAAGGCATCCGGCTTCGATAAAGAGATAAATGAACTTTATGCAAAAATGGACTCATTGACTCACTATGAATTGCTCGAAGTCAACGTAGACGTTTCTTTTGATGAGATAAAAAAAGCGTATCTGAAAAAGGTGAAGAAATACCATCCTGACATGCATGATTACCTGCACAATGATACCTTGAATGAGCGCCTCTCTAAACTTTTCTCAGCGCTGAACCATGCTTACAATACGCTGAAGAATGAGAAGAGCCGGGCAGAGTATGACAACTCCATCTTCAGGATCAAAAAATCCAAAAAAGTTAAGGACCCGAATATAATACTTGCAAAAGAGCATTTCAAAAAAGGCATTGATGATTTTTTAAAAGGAAACTTCTGGGGGGCTTCGGATTCCTTCCGGACGGCAACAAACATACAACCACGGGAAGCCATTTACTGGGCGCATCTATCATTAGCGCTGAGTAAAATACCTAAAAGGATAAAAGAGGCTGAAGAGACCATGCTAAAAGCGATAAGTCTGGAGCCTAAAAATTCAGATTACTATATGCATCTTGGACTTATTTTCCTGAATTCCGGGATGAAACTGAGGGCAATCCGGGAGTTTGAAAATGCCCTAAAATTTAATCCAGACAATAAAAAGGCGAGGACTGAACTCGACAAATTAAAATTGAAAGAGTAACAAACAAAGCCTGATATTTCATCTCCGCCATTCCCCGCTTTTGCCGCCGCGTTTTTCAATAAGCATAATGTCGGAGAGAACCATAGCCTTATCCACTGCCTTGCACATATCATAGATAGTGAGGGCTGCAACTGAGACCGCAGTAAGCGCCTCCATTTCAACGCCTGTCTGCCCATTACATTTTACCTTTGCCTCAATATCAACCTTACTCTTTCTCATGTCAACATCAAAATCCACAGAGACGGAGGTGAGGTTCAGTTGATGGCATAATGGTATGAGTTCGCAGGTTCTCTTTGCCGCCATAATGCCGGCAAGCCTTGCCGTCTCAAACACATTTCCTTTGGCGATCTTTTTATCTGTAATAAGGCGGAGCGTCTCTTTCTTCATATAAACAGCGCCTCTTGCTATTGCCTCCCTCTGAGTTGCCGGTTTAGCGCCGACATCTACCATCTTTGCCCTGCCTTCACTGTCAATATGTGTAAGTTTTCTCATTCTTGTAAACCTCCGGCATCTTCCCTGAAATCATTAATATATCCCCGACATCATAATTCACTTGTGTTAGTATAATCTGTTATGAGACGTGTTGCAATCACAGGCATCGGCGCGGTAACACCGCTTGGCAATAATATCGAAACCACGTGGGACAATCTGACAACAAAGATTACCGGAATAAGTCAGATAACAAAATTTGACCCCTCTGGATTGACAAGCCGTATCGCAGGAGAACTGAAAGACTTCACTCCTGAAAAATATATCTCAAAAAAAGATATTCAACGGCTGGATCCTTTTATCCATTATGCAGTTGCAGCGGCAATGATGGCAGTAAAAGACGCAGAGGTAATAAATACGGAAAATGCGGGCATTATCATCGGCTCAAGCAGGGGCGGGATTACCAGTATGGAAAAAGCGCTCGGAGATCATCTCTTAAAAGGCAAGCCGTTCTCAGCTTACTTAATGTCAGCAAGCACGATAAATATGGCATCTTCATATATTTCAATGAAATTAGGCATAAAAGGACCCTCTCTCGGAATATCAACAGCATGTGCTTCAGGAACCAACGCGATTGGAGAAGCCTTTAGGATGATACAAAACGGTGATATTGATATTGCTATTGCCGGCGGAGCCGAAGCTCCTGTTTGCAGGCTGGCTGTAGGAGGATATGCTGCATCAGGCGCGCTGTCAAAAAGGAATCATGAGCCTGAGAAGGCGAGCAGGCCTTTTGACAGCAACAGGGACGGCTTCGTGATTTCCGAAGGCGCAGGAATTCTCGTGATTGAAGAACTAAATCATGCGATCGAGAGAGGCGCTCGGATTTACGCAGAAC
>JBFLVX010000040.1:0-16116 GCA_040758255.1 Nitrospirota bacterium | reverse complement strand
AATTGATGATTAAGTATTATGAGCTTTTAAGCCATATCTCCACTGAAGAATTGAAGGGATTGAAAGAAGGATTGAAAAATCAGACCGTTCATCCAATGGAGGCTAAAAAATCTCTTGCGGCAGAAATAGCTGAAAGATACTGGGGCAAAGAGGCGGCTGTCAGCGCAAAAGAGGAGTTTGAGAATATATTCAAGAATAAAGGAGTGCCTGAGGAAATACCTGTCTTTCAGCTCAAAGGTGAGGCATGGCTTCCCAGGATAATGAAAGAGAGCGGGCTTACCAAGAGCACCGGCGAGGCCATAAGGCTCATAAAACAGGGCGCTGTCAGCATAGACGGCGAGAAGTGGACAGACCCGGATAAGACCCCGCCTTCAGGAGAGTATCTGCTAAAAGCCGGTAAAAGAAGGTTCCTCAAAGTCCTGCCTTAAGCATAAGATTTATTTGTTCTTTTTCGTCACGTTTCCCGCCCAACCCCTCAAGCCTTCATATTTTTTTCACAATTTAATTATTAAATATTGACAAGCAAGGTGGAAATGTAGAGAATAGTGTGCCGAATTTCACTATGTATTGCAAAAATAGAAAAGAGAATAAGATAAAAAACTTTATAAAAGGAGTTTAAAAAAGAGATGAAAAAAAAGAAAAGCACTAAAAACAAACGCTTCCAAGATAAGGACATCGAGCATTTTTGTGAGAGCGTAAAGACCATACTGACAAAGATAAATGACAGATGCGCTCCCCGGCAACGCAGAGAAACAGCGTAGTTTTTTCTGCTGAATTGCCTGCCGCATGATTAAGTTTTCAGAACCCCTCAGCAGAGACTGAGGGGTTTTCAATTATTCCGGTAGCGTTAAATGCCGGATCCTTCATGAAATCTGCCATAAAACGCTCTCCGCCCTGAAGCTTCCCTTGCATGCAAACCCTATTCTGATATAATGCAAGTATGGGATATCACATTACAGGCACATTAAATAGCCGGATACTTATCTGTCGAACAGGGTTTAAATAAGGCACTGTGAAAGTACCTCATCAGGGGCTTAATAAAGATCGAGTTTTCTCCGCATTCATAATGCTATGCGGTATAATCTCCGCAGGCCTGGGCATTGCGGCTCTTATCGGATGGGTTGCCGGAGCGCCGATTCTCGCCGCCTTTCTGCCGGGTAAGATACCGATGGCTCCAAGCACTGCGCTCTTATTCCTCTTGTACGGAGCAGGAGTGATCATCCTTGCCAGGCTTCCGCTCAGCCGTGCGGCATACCGCATAAGCGTGGCAATTGGGGCAACTGGCGTACTTGCGGGAATCTTCTTCTTTGTCATCTCTTTGATGGGTGAGCACATCGCGATCGAGCACCTCGGCATAAATATCGCAGGGATGGTGAACGGAGTTCCGGTAGGGTATATGTCTCCTCTGACCGCCCTCTGTTTTATACTTGCCGGTCTCGCATTTTTATCGCTTCTCCTGCCGTCAGGCAGGCCGTGGCATTCGGCTGTAGCATTCGGTTTAGCGTTTCTTACAATCCTGACGAGCTGCTCTTTACTTCTCGCCTATTTTCTCGGCACGCCTTTTCTTTACGGCAGCAGAATCATACCGCCGGCTCTGCCTACCTCACTCGCATTTTTTGTTCTCGGCGCAGGGCTTCTCTTTTCTTCATGGCAGAGGGCGTTTTCAGACGGCATTGCGCCGGATAGTCCCGCCAGGCGGTCAGCATATATGCTTGTTATTATATTTGTTTTTCTTGCAACCGGCATTCTCACGGCCGGTTATCTCTATTTCCGAGATCATGAAAAACACTATATGGTCAAGGTGGGACAGGAGCTTTCCGCCATTAAAGAACTTAAGGTGAACCAGATAGCAAGCTGGCGTGAAGAGCGTATCAATGATGTCATGGTTTTATCAGGGAGTCAGGCGGTCATTAACAGCATAAGCCGGTTCATTGAGAATGAAAATGATCACCGATCCAGGGCTGAGACACTGGAGATCATGAGCGATCTGGTCAAATACTATTCGTATGAAAAGGCGCTGTTATTTGACGCCGAGGGGAGGCTGATGTTATCGGCAGGAGAAATGACTGAAGAGGCCAAAAGCCATGCCATGGGATATATCGCCGATGCGATACAAAAGGAAAAGATTGATTTCATTGACCTTCATAAAGATGCAGCCGCAGGCGACATACACTTCGGTCTTTCCGTCCCCCTCTTTTTAGAGGTGAATAAAGAGAGGCGTCTTGTAGGGATGTTAATCCTGCACATTGACCCCTTTAAATTTCTATATCCTTTGATCCAGTCATGGCCGACACCAAGCCGCACAGGCGAGACATTGCTCATCAGGCGTGAGGGTGATGAAATTATATATCTTAATGAACTGAGGCATCTCAAGGATACCGCCTTTTCCCTCAGGTTCCCTCTGAGCAATAAAGAGCTTCCTGCCGCAATGGCTGTGCTCGGCATAGCTGGCATTGTCGAAGGCATAGACTACAGGGGTGTGCCGGTCTTGGCATCAATAGGGCCGATACCCGGTTCGCAGTGGTTTATCGTTTCGAAGATGGATGAGGAGGAGATTTATTCCCCGATGAGGGAGAGGCTCTGGACGGTAGTCATCCTCGTTGGACTCTTGCTCCTCGGCTCAGGCCTGAGCATCGGAATTGTCTGGAGGCAGCAGAGGGTATATTTTTACAAGGAACGCTATCAGGCGGAATTGCAATTAAATGAGGATCTGAGGAAGGCAAAGGAAGAGGTAAAACAGTACAACCGTGAACTAAAAAGGAGCAATGAAGAGCTTCAGCAGTTCGCTTATATAGCCTCCCATGACCTTCAGGAGCCGCTCAGGATGATAGCGAGTTATCTCCAGTTGATAGAGAGGCGTTATAGAGGAAAGCTCGACAAAGACGCGGATGAATTTATCGCATTCGCGGTCGAGGGAGCAAGCCGGCTTCAGGAGATGATAATAGGGCTTCTGGCATATTCAAGGGTTGAGACAAAAGGCAAATCTTTTGAAGAAGTAAACAGCGCCGAGGTACTTGGGAACGCGGTTGCGAACCTCAAACTTGCGATCGAGGAGAGTGGCTCGCTTGTAACCACCGGGACCCTCCCTGTCATAAAGGCGGACGCAAGCCAGCTTCTTCAGGTATTCCAGAACTTAATATCCAACGCCATAAAATTCAGAGGCAAGGATGCGCCGCTCATTCATATATCGGCGGAACAGAAGGGGAATGAATGGGTATTTTCAGTAAAAGACAATGGCGTCGGCATTGGAGCTGAATATAAGGAGAAAGTATTTGATATGTTCCGGAGACTGCACGGGAGGGAATATCCCGGTGTCGGCATAGGTCTGTCGCTTTGCAGGAGAATAATAGAGAGGCACAAAGGCCGCATCTGGCTTGAATCAGAAGCCGGGCAGGGAACGACTTTTTATTTTACAATACCGATAAAGGGGGATGAAAAGAGATGAACAATCAGTATGATGTAAAGCTTATTGATATCCTGCTTGTTGAGGACAATCCCGGCGATGTGAGATTAACGCAGGAAGTATTAAAAGAGGCAAAGGTCAAGAATGATCTGCATGTTGTTTACGACGGCGTTGAGGCTTTGGCCTTTCTTCGCGGAGAGGGTAAATATAAAGATGCCAAGAGACCGGACTTGATTCTCCTTGACCTGAACCTGCCGAAGAAGACAGGACACGAGGTTTTATCAGAGATCAAGTCTGATGATAATCTGAAGCGCATACCCGTGGTGGTGCTTACTGTATCAAAGGATGAAGAAGATATAATTAAAAGCTACAATCTTTACGCGAATTGCTTTATAACAAAGCCGGTGGACCTGAATCAGTTTCTTAATGTCGTGAAGGCGATAGAGGATTTCTGGCTCACGATAGTGAAACTGCCCCGCAATGGAAAGTCCTGAAATTTTGGATTTTGGAATTTGGTATGAAAGTTGATTTTATACTATTAGTCCCCTCTTGGGAGGGGTGCAGGGGTGGGTTACTATGAAAAGAAAAACGATACTCCCTTATAATCCAATACTCAAGAATCTTGCGAGGGAACTCAGGAAAAACGGAACCCTTTCCGAGGTTTTGTTATGGCGGCATCTCAAGAGTAAGCAGTTATTGGAATATGATTTTGATCGTCAAAAGCCGATAGGTAATTTTATAGTAGATTTCTTTTGCAATGAGCTTATGTTAGCTATAGAGATTGATGGAGAATCTCACAATTATAAGATATGGCAGGATAGAGAGAGACAGAAGATGCTTGAAGGAGCGGGCGTGCGGTTTTTGAGGTTTACTGATGAAGATGTAAAACAGAATATAGAGGGTGTTGTAGGTGTAATTGAGAGGTGGGTTAGGGAGAACCAAGCGAATATAGAGGCAGTGAGACCCACCCCTAACCCCTCCCAAGAGGGGACTTTTGAAAAGCCTAACCCCTCCCAAGAGGGGACTTTTGAAAAGCCTAACCCCTCCCAAGAGGGAACTTTTAAAAGGCTGTACCCATTTCAGAAGGAGACTCATGGAAATGAATAATAATTCCAAAATCCAAAATCCCAATTCCAAAATCTTGAGAATATTGCTGATCGAGGACAATCCCGGAGACGCGCGTCTTATAAAAGAGATGCTGAAGGAATCTGGCGTTCAATTCGAGATAGAATCCGCGGATCGTTTATCAGCAGGTATCGGACAGGTTAAATTAGACGGCTTTGATGTGATCCTGTTAGACCTCGGCCTTCCCGATAGTCAGGGGTTAGGCACGCTCAGGAAATTAAACGAAATCAGGCCGAAAGCTCCTGTTATTGTTCTTACCGGGCTGGCAGATGAAGCTGTCGGGACTCAGGCGGTTAAAGAAGGCGCTCAGGATTATCTTATCAAAGGTCAGATAGACCATAATCTGCTTTCACGGTCAATAAAATATGCGATTGAGCGGGCGAAGGTGGAGGCAGCATTGCGTGAGAGCAATGAGTTGTTCTCGCTGTTTATGCATCACTCACCTATTTACACCTACATCAAGGAGGTGACTCCCACTGAGAGCCGCGTTCTGCAAGCCAGCGAGAATTTCCAACAGATGATCGGCATATCGGGCGGGAATATGATTGGCAAGACCATGGCGGAGTTGTTTCCGCCCGAATTCGCAGCGAAAATCACCGCCGATGACTGGACCGTTGTTACCAATGGTGAAGTGCTGAAACTGGATGAGGATTTGAATGGCCGCAACTATACCTCGATCAAGTTCCCGATTCTCCAGAGAGGTAAAATCCTACTGGCAGGTTACACCATCGATATTACCGAGCGCAAACGATTAGAAGAAGCTATCATGCTACATACAAAACGGTTTGAAACATTTTTTGATACCTCAATAACACTCCTTGCATTTCTTGACAAAGACTTTAATTTTATCCGCGTCAATAAGGCATATGCTAATGCGGATGAAAAAGAGATATCTTATTTCCCCGGACGGAACCATTTCGATCTTTACCCTTCGGACGCAAAGGCGATATTTGAAGAGGTTGTCAGAACCAAGACGGCATTTCAGACATTTGGCCGTCCTTTTATCTACCCCGATCATCCTGAGTGGGGAGTAACTTACTGGAACTGGACTCTTGTGCCCATATTAGACAATAACGGGGCAGTTGAATTCCTCGCGTTCTCTCTTGTTGATGTAACCGAGCAGAAAAAGGCAGAGGAAAATCTAAAAAAGTCGGAGGCTTTTATAAAGAACATCCTCGAAAGCGTTGGAGAGGGATTTATCGTCATAGACCCTGAGTACAAGATCATTTCCGCAAACAAGGCCTACTGCGAAATGCAGAAAGCATCACTGGAAAATATTATCGGCAGGCCCTGCTATGAGGTGTCTCATCGTACAAACAAACCCTGCTTTATGGATGGGGAGGAATGCGCGCCTAAACTCACATTTAAAACAGGAGAGCCTCACCTCGCCGTTCACACCCATTATGACAAAGAGGACAATCCGATTTATATAGAGACGAGATCATACCCGATGAAAGATGATGAAGGAAAGGTCTTTGCCGTCATAGAGATATTGAATAATGTTACCGAAAAGAGAACGCTTGAGAACCAGCTCCGCCACGCGCAGAAGATGGAGGCGATAGGGCAGCTTGCCGGAGGCATTGCCCATGACTTCAATAACATGCTCAATGTCATCATCGGCTATGCAAGCCTGATGCAGATGAATATGAGCCATGAGGACCCCAAGCTGGAACAGGTCAAAGAGATACTTAACGCGGGAGACAGGGCTGCCCATCTGACGAAGGGATTGCTTACTTTCAGCAGAAAACAGGTGATGGAGGTAAGGAGAATAAATCTCAACGAAATAATTGAAGGCTTTAAAAGGATGCTTGCAAGGATAATCGGCGAGGATATTGAATTGAGGATAATTCCTTCGGAGCAGGCGTTGACTCTCAAGGCTGACATAGTCCAGATCGAGCAGGTGCTTTTGAACCTTGCCTCCAATGCAAAAGACGCAATGCCAAAAGGAGGGATTCTGACTATAGAGACAATGCCGGTCAGCACTGACAGCGCATTTATAAAGACGCACGGTTTTGGAGAACCCGGAGTGTACGCACTTATCACAGTATCCGACACGGGCGAGGGTATGGATGATAGAACAAGGGAGAAGATATTCGAGCCGTTTTTTACCACAAAGGAGTTTGGCAAGGGCACAGGCTTGGGTCTTTCAATTGTATACGGAATCATTAAACAGCACAACGGCTATATTAATTGCTACAGCGAACCCGGCAAAGGCACGACATTTAAGATATACCTGCCTTTAATTAAAGAAGAAGCTGAAAAGGTTGAAATTGCCGAGACAGAATTGCCGAAAGGCGGCACAGAAACGATCCTTGTAGCAGAAGACGATGCAAGCGTCAGAGACCTGACAAAACAGATACTTGAGGGATTTGGATATACGGTAATAGAGGCTGTTGACGGAATAGATGCTGTAAATAAGTTTAAAGAGAATAAGGATAATGTTCATCTTCTTTTATTTGATCTGATAATGCCTAACAAGAACGGCAAGGACGCTTACGAGGATATACAAGGGATAAGGCATGATATTAAGGTGATATTCACAAGCGGCTACGCAGCGGACATTATACAGAGATTCGGCATTGAAGACGGCATTGATTTCATCTCAAAACCAGTTTCCCCGCATGAGCTTTTGCGGAAGGTAAGGGATATGCTCGGATAATAATAAATGAAATCTCTCAGGATCATAGCGCTCATAATCGTTTTAGCCGTATTATCACTGCCTCTATTCATAATCTTTTTTATTTCCCCTGCGGTTACAACTCTGGTTGAGGAGAACGCAAAAGAGGAGTCTCTCCGCATTGCTTCTCACCTTGCATCTATGCTCATTTCTGAGGAGGCTGTGCTGGAGAGGGGCGTCCTGCCTCCCAACTTCCCGGCTGAGGCCGAAAAGGTAAAAAAAGATTTTGACCTGATGAAGCTCAGGGTCTTTTCAGCCTCAGGAGAAGTCATTTTTTCTACGGACAGTGAAGAGATAGGCACTGTAAATACAGAGCTGTACTTTAAAAATTCCGTGACCAGAGGGGGTATATACTCGTCGGTGGCGCGAAAGGGCGCAAAGACCCTTGAGGGGGAGATATCGGGGGTTGACGTGGCAGAAACGTATGTGCCGATAACAAAAGAGGGAAAGTTCTCCGGCGCATTCGAGATATACTACGACATTACTGAAAGGATATCTAAACTCAATGCGGTTCTCCGGCGCTCTTATCTCCTCCTCTTTGCGGTAGCCGCGGGGCTTATGGCTGCAACTATAGCGGCTTTGTACAGGGCGGGCAATAGCCTGTCAGAGAGGGACATCGCAAGGAAAGAATGGGAGAGGACCTTTGACGCGGTGACTGACCCCATCATGATTCTCGATCCTCAATTCCGTATGAAGCGGGTGAACAAGGCGATGGCGGAATCTCTGGGTATCACGCCGGAGGCAGCAGTGGGGAAACTCTGCTATAAGCATGTACATTGCACAGACGCTCCCATACCTGATTGCCCGCATAAGAAACTGCTTCAGGACGGCAATGTGCATACCGAAGAAACATATGAAGAGAGAGAGGGAAGGCATTATTCGGTAACGGTCTTCCCCTTGCTCGACTCCGAAGGCAGTCTGACGGCTACAGTGCATTATGCCAAAGACATCACCAAACGCAAAAAGGCTGAAGAAGATCTGAGGAGACAGCTTAAGAACATGACCGCTCTCAGCGACATAGGCATAGCAATAAGCTCAAGCCTTAATTTGAAGGTCACCCTCAGTATGCTGCTTGAACGATTGTTATCTCAGCTTGGTATAGATGCGGCAACTGTGCTGCTCCTTGACCAGGAGACCCTGTATCTTAACTGCGCCTCGAGTCTCGGCTTCAGGACATCCTCGTCACTTCGCAAGACCAGCGTCAGGATGGGGAAGGGGAACGCGGGCCGGGCAGCTTATGAACGGCGGCTCCTTATAATCCCTGATCTCGGCAACACGCTGACGCAGGCTTTTAAGGAGGAAGAGTTTAAGGCATATATCGCGGTGCCGCTGATGGCGCAGGGCAAGGTAAAAGGGGTGCTTGAGATATTCCAAAGGAGCGCGTTTGATCCCCCCACCGAATGGCTGAGCTTTCTCGAACCCATGTCAACCCAGGCAGCTATAGCCATAGATAATGCTGAAATGTTTGACAGCCTTCAGCGCAGCAACATGGAGCTGACCCTCTCATATGACGCGACCATTGAGGGATGGGGACGCACCCTTGAATTAAGAGACGAGGATACCATGGGACATACTAACAGGGTAACTGAGATGGCGGTTCGTTTTGCCCGGTTGATGGGGATGGAGGAGAAGGATATTCTTCACCTGAGGAGAGGGGCCATACTGCATGATATTGGAAAGATCAGCATACCGGACAGGATTCTGCTGAAACCCGGGCCTCTTACAGATGAAGAGAGGGATATCATGAACAGACATCCTCGTTACGCGCATGAGCTTCTCTTTCCGATACCTTTTCTTCGTCCTGCGCTTGATATACCTTACTGCCATCACGAAAAGTGGGACGGCACCGGCTATCCAAGGGGACTAAAGGGGGAAGATATTCCCTTTGCCGCGCGTATCTTCGCTGTGGTAGATGTTTGCGACGCCCTGCTCTCAAATCGTCCATACCGCGCAGCGTGGCCGCTTGAAAAGGTGAAAGAGTATGTCCTCTCCCTCTCCGGCAGGGACTTTGACCCATCTGTAGTTGAGACGTTTCTTAAGATTTTAGATGAACAAGGGGGTATATTATTTGAATGAAACGGCAGGCGTTATTCTTAAGCATTGTATGGCTGATAATTCTATCAGCCTCTTTTATGTACCAGTATTATGACTCGGAGCAGACGCGTAAGGAACTGATATTGGGCACCACGCGGGTATTGTTCGATCAGATATTAATTACAAGACAATGGAATTCCGAACATGGCGGAGTATATGTGCCTGTAACAAAAGAGACTCCTCCCAATCCATATCTTGATGACCCTAACAGAGACATAAAGGTTAGCAAAGATCTGACCCTTACCAAAATCAATCCGGCATACATGACAAGGCAGATAGCGGAGCTTGTTACAAAAATGGGGAATATGCGGATCCATGTTACAAGCCTGAAGCCGATTCGTCCAGATAATAGTCCGAATCCACGCGAGCAGAAGGCGCTGAAATCTTTTGAAGATGGTGCGACTGAGGTCGGACAATTTATCAAAGACGCTGACAAGACGAGATTCTTTTATATGGCTCCACTAAAAGTGGAGAAAGCATGCTTAAAATGCCATGAAAAGCAGGGATACAAAGAAGGAGATATAAGAGGCGGAATCAGCATAATTACTCCGGTGCGTGAAATGGATCACTTGACCGTCATGATAGCAGGGCATCTTATTATAGGACTGTTCGGTTTGCTTGGAATAACCCTGTTTATGATGAAGCTTAATAAATCTTATGAGGTGATTCAGAAGCAGGCTGTCGTTGACGCCCTGACCGATATTCCGAACCGGCGCGCCTTCATGGAACGGATAGAGTCTGAATTCAGGCGCAGCGCAAGAGAGAAGAGCCCTCTCTCCGTCCTTATGATTGACATAGACCATTTCAAGCTGTATAACGACACTTACGGCCACGCGGATGGCGATGAATGCCTTAAAACAGTTGCACAAGAGATTAAGAATACGGTAAAGCGTCCCGGTGATTTCTGCGCAAGATACGGCGGGGAGGAGTTCGTTGTGTTGCTGCCCGACACCTCGCTGGAGGCAGCGCGACTCCTCGCAGAGAATATCAGGGCCAATATTCAAGATATGAAGCTCTCTCATATAGAGTCCCCGCCTCTAAATGTTGTCACCGTAAGCCTTGGGATAGCCTCGGCAACAGGCAGCCCTACGACGACATACGAAACGATCCTTCAGCAATCGGATAAAGCTCTATACAGTGCAAAGAATAGAGGCCGCAACAGGGTGGAGGTCTTTGTTGGATAAGACTTCTTATATTGAAGCTCAAGTCAGAAAAAAGGGTGTCATCTATCGCGGGAACAACACGTTTTAACCTAACCCTGCTTAAGCCCATATGTCATTGAATTTGCCTGAGACGCACAGTGCAAAAATAGAGGATTCCGGATAAATCTTAACGATAGATCATATCAAAACTCCAGCCTCATAAGCGCTTCTGGGTTTATGCTCACGCCCTGAAGTTTTACGCTCATGTGAAGGTGCGGGCCTGTTGCCCTGCCTGTCATGCCGACGACCCCTATCAAATCCCCTTTCGCCACCTCAGCGCCGCTCTCAACATTAAAGCCTGAGAGGTGCATGTATACTGAGAGTAGCCCCATGCCGTGATCTATTATCACAGTATTGCCGCCGTAAAAGAGATCTGCACGCAGTACGACCCTGCCGGAATTTATCGCCCTTACCGGAGCGCCGATCTTGCCCTTCATGTCAATACCGAGATGCACAGAATTTTTCTTCTCATTCATGATGCGTTTTACTCCGAATTTTTCAGAGACGGCTGAATCGGCTGGTGATATGAATCTTCCGCCCCATGACTTTTCAGTGGCATATTTCCATATCTCTTCCTGCATGAGGTACTCTTTTTCTACCCTAATGCTGTCCTCATGGCTGAGCGTTACTTTTTCTTCAGGCAGGGTTATCTTCTTTGTTGGGAATGCGTAGGGTTTTACCTTGACGCTAAGGCTTATGCCTGATTTTAGATCTATGCTGTAATCATCAGGCGGCGTGTTTATGTCAACAGGCACAAGCGCGCCGTATTCATTGCCTTGAAGTTTGTAGAATTTTATCTCTTTGCCGCGAAAGAGAGCCTCAGGGAGAGAGGCTTCATCAGATGTGAGCTTCAAGAATATTACATCGCCGGGGAATATCTCTTTGGGTTGTACGTTGATATTAAAAGCATGGGAGCAGGGAGGCAGGATAAGAAGAAAAAGAAGTAAAAATTTATGAATGAACTTTAATAGCAAGGTGTTGTATTATAACAAATTAGTTTTACCGGAAAAACCATTAAGATTTTATAATTATTTGAATTATGCTTGATATAAGACTGGTAAGAGACAATACGGACAAGGTGATTGATGCGCTGAAAAAGCGCTCTGAGGATACCTCTGTTCTTGATAAATTCCTCGTTATCGAGGCTAAGAGAAGGAACCTGCTTATGGCTGTTGAGGATGACAGGCAGAAGAGGAACAGGCTTTCGCAGGAGATAGGCAAACTGAAGAAAGAGGGCGGGGATTCTTCTGAACTACTTGAGAAGGCAAGGAAGGTATCTGAATTGACAGCGGAGAGAGAAGCGGAGTTAAGGGAGCTTGAGATACTTGCCAAAAATGAGCTCTTATTGATACCGAATATCCCTCATGAATCAGTGCCTGTCGGCAGAGATGAGAATGACAATGTTGAAGTAAGAAGATGGGGGAATATCCCGGAGTTCTCGTTTGAGCCGAAGAACCACTGGGATATAGGCGAATCTCTCGGAATACTCGACTTTGACAGGGCAAGCAAGATCGCGGGCGCGCGTTTTGTAATTTACAAAGGCGGCGGAGCGAGCCTTGAGAGGGCGCTCATAAATTTCATGGTAGACCTGCACACAAAGGAGCATGGCTACACTGAAGTAATGCCTCCTGTGCTTGTGAACCGTGAAGCCATGACAGGCACGGGGCAACTGCCGAAGTTTGAAAGCGACCTTTTTAAGCTTGAAGAAGGAGATACAAAGGGTTTTCTTCTCATCCCGACAGCAGAAGTTCCTGTAACCAATATTCACAGGGAGGAGATACTCAGCGGAGATGATCTCCCGATTTACTACACTGCGTATACACCATGTTTCAGACGCGAGGCAGGTTCTTACGGCAAGGACACAAGGGGGCTTATAAGGCAGCACCAGTTTAATAAAATTGAGTTGGTTAAATTTGTAAAACCCGAAGGGTCTTATGATGAACTTGAAACCCTTACAAATAATGCTGAAGAGGTTCTGAAGAGGCTTGGGCTGCCTTACAGAGTTATCAGCTTATGCACCGGAGACATGGGCTTTTCAGCGGCAAAGACATATGACCTTGAGGTCTGGTTTCCAGCGCAGAAGAAGTACAGGGAGATATCGTCCTGCTCTAACTTTGAGTCCTTTCAGGCGAGAAGGGCTGATATAAGGTTCAAGACAGAGGGCAAGAAGGGAACAGAGTTCGTCCATACATTGAATGGCTCAGGACTTGCCGTGGGAAGGACGTTTGCCGCGATACTTGAGAATTTCCAGCAGGAGGATGGTTCTGTTATAATACCCGAAGTTCTCAGGCCTTATATGGGAATAGAAAAGATAAACAAGAAGTGAAAGATTACAGATAGTTATATTTACTTCTTACTTCTAAGTTTCTATTTGTTTTAGTGGAGGAGTGGCCGAGTGGCCGATGGCGGCGGTCTTGAAAACCGTTGAGCGAAAGCTCCGTGGGTTCGAATCCTACCTCCTCCGCCAATTTTTTACTTTACTTATCCTCACCCCTTCATCCTTTCATATATCTCTTCAAATTTTGAGGCGGTCTGCCTGAAGGCGGCAAGCACTTTGGGGTCGAAGTGATGCGGCATGGTCCTGCCGTCTCCTTCAGTGATTATCCGGCAGGTCGTTTCATGATCAAAGGCCGGCTTGTAGACACGGCGTGTTCTGAGGGCGTCATACTGGTCTGCAATGTTCATTATCCTGCCTGAGACAGGCACTTCTTCGCCCTTTAAGCCGTTCGGATATCCGCTTCCGTCCCATCTTTCGTGATGCGAAATGGCTATCTCCTTTGCCAAAGTCAGCCGTACATGATCGCCTAATATCTTTGCCCCGTAGGTTGTATGCATCTTTACTGCTTCAAATTCCTCTGCGGTCAGCTTTCCCGGCTTTCTGAGTATGTCAGGATGAATATGTATCTTGCCTACATCATGCATGATCGCCTGAAGTTTTATGATGCCGGCAAATTTTTCGTTCATGCCAAGCTCTTCTGCAATGATAGCGCAGTACTCGCCTACCCTCAGAATGTGGTCTCCCGTATCTTCATCATTCGCTTCCGCGGCGCGCGCAAGCGCATGAACCGTATATGCAAAGGCGCTGTCAATCTCTTTTACCTGGGTTGAGAGTGAATTCAGATAAAGCATCTGCATCACAAGGCTATTCAGTACGGATGAATCATACTCAGTAACATCTTTTCCGTAATTAATAGCGTGAACGCATAGCTTTCTGCTGTGATAACTCACCATATTGGATATCTCATTTCCCATAGAGCGCAGAAGCCTGATAATCGGATGATTGATGGATGAATCCATATCTCTGCTGTTTACAAAGACCATAACCGGTTTCTCACCATTGGTCACTAAACACTTGTTGGAAGAGATATCCAGTTCCTCTTTATGGATTCCCGCTTTTCTGAATTCGTACTTTATCCATTGCCGCTCCTGAGGGCCCTTGGATATGCCGACTACGACCATTCCGGGCTTGTGTATTGTATCCTCATGCTGCCTGATGATCTGTGTTATTATCCCGTCGAGATTTGAAGCAAAATCAAAATTCAGCGGATCAAAGGCCATGACTACCTGCTCTCCGAAATGCATCAGATAGTTGATGTTTGAGTATGCGAGTGTCAGGCTCTCATTCAGTTCCTTAACATTCAGCAGCATCTTTATCCGGGCTAAAACTTCTGCCTGATCAAAGGGCTTTGAAATAAAGTCTTCTGCCCCCGCCTCTATGCTATTTATCCTGTCTTCTTTGGATTGCAATGCGGTTATCATGACAACAGGTATGCTCTTAAGCTTATTATCTCCCTTGACCTTCCTGCAGACCTCGTATCCGTTTATGCCCGGCATCATAACATCAAGCAGTATGAGGTCAACCCCGCCTTCATTAATCTTTTCGAGAGCTGTCATGCCGTTTTCAGCCTTGATGATCTCATACCCCCTCGGCGCAAGCATTGCCCCAAGGAGTTTGAGATTTGCCGTCTCGTCATCAACGCACAGTATTCTCGGTTTATTATTCATAGGTTGCCTCTCATGGCTGGTATCACAAACGTAAATTTACTCCCTTTCCCGTATTCGCTCTCTGCCCATATCGTGCCGTTGTGAAGTTTTAACAGTTCTTGCGCCAGCATAAGGCCGAGCCCTGTGCCTTTATATGTCTTGGTATAAGGCGATTCAAGCTGCTGGAATGGTTGAAAAAGTCTCGGCATATCCTCCTCTTTGATCCCGATGCCGGTGTCAGCGACAGAAACTTCAACGAACTTTCTGCCGGGTTCATAGTTCATGGCTGATGGCTCACTGCTTACCCCAATTTTACCATGAGCTATGAGCCAGGAGCTGTCAACAAGCCGCGCAGCAACGCGGACAGAGCCGCCCGCAGGCGTGAACTTGACGGCGTTATCGAGAAGGTTAAACAATACTTGCTTAAGCTTTCCACGATCCGCCTCGATCTCGGTCTCTTGCGGCAATCCGACTTCCAACGAAAGGGCAACGCCCTGTACGGCCGCCTTCTTTTTGAGAGCGTCAAGAGAGGATTTCAGGAGGTCATTGAGAAGGAAGCGGTCCACGCGGAACTGCAACTGACCCGCTTCCATTCCGGCAAACTGTACTATCTCCTTGAGGGTCTCATGAAGCCGGTTTCCGCCTTGCAGGATCAATTCCGCATAGTCTCTCTGCTGTTCGTTCATCTGACCGCCGAGGCCGTCGAGGAGTATCTGCGAAAACCCTATTATGGAATTGAGCGGCGTTATCAGCTCATGCGAGATATTGGCCAGAAAAGCGCCACGCGCCCTGATGCCCGCGTCAGCCAGTATCTTGGCCTCCTCAAGTTCCATGATCCGCTTTCTCATATCCTCATTCAGCTTGACAATCTCTTTCTCTGCACACTTCCGATCAGTTACTTCCTTCTCCAGTTCCGCAGTCCTTTCTCTCACAAGATCTTCAAGATGCTCCTGGTATTGCCTGATCTTCTCGTCTGCCTGCTGTTTTTCAATCGCGTGCCTTATATGCAAAATCAGCTGGTCAATGTCGTACGGCTTCTGCAGATAGGTAAATGCCCCCTTATTAGTTGCCTCTATGGCTGAATCAAGTGTGGCGTTTCCGGTCAGGATGATCGCCTCTGTATGCGGATGATCGGCCCTGATCCTGTTCAATACATCGAGTCCGGAAATGTCCGGCAGGCGAAGGTCAATAAGTGCCAGATGAACCGTATGCTGCCTTAACAGCGACAGCCCCTCTGCGCCGTTTTCTGCCGCGAGGGTCTTATATCCTTTGACCGTGAGAATGTCCGTAAGGGTTTTTCTCAGATTGGCGTCATCGTCAATTATCAGAATGCTGGACTTGTCCGTTGTCATGATCCGGATTCTCCCGTGCTAATATTTCTCTTTGAGCACCGCGCGGCGTTTCATAATGCTTATCTCTTCAATGGATTCAATCAGCGCATCCGCCACAAAAGGTTTGTACAGGCAGGTGTATGCTCCTACCTTCATGCCTTTCTCGATGCTGTCTTCCATAGCCTCCTTATATCCGGTCACGAGCACGACCGGCTTTGTAGGATATTTGGCCCGTATGGATTTCAGCACCTCAAGGCCGTCCACGTCTCCTAATTTCAGGTCAAGTATAACAACTAATTT
>JBFLVX010000039.1:0-16461 GCA_040758255.1 Nitrospirota bacterium | reverse complement strand
CCTTAAGTTCTCCACGGCGCAAATACTCTAAATTGACATCCG
This sequence comes from Nitrospirota bacterium, assembly GCA_040758255.1. Lineage (GTDB taxonomy): Bacteria > Nitrospirota > Thermodesulfovibrionia > UBA6902 > UBA6902 > JACRPZ01. The sequence goes on along the minus strand of JBFLVX010000039.1, from coordinate 16,419 downwards.
TTATCTCAAGCTCCCCCCGGAAAGAAGGTGTGAGTCCTTCTGAAATCTCAATCACGCTATTGTCATAAAAATAAAGGCCGGGCACAGCATATTTTGATCTCGGCTTCTCAGGTTTCTCTTCTATACTAATGACGTTTCCCTTGTGATCAAACTCAACTACGCCGTAACGGCTGGGGTCGCGCACAAGATAGCCGAATATCATGCCGCCTTTTCTTATCTGAGCAGCTTTTGTTAAGCTCTCCTGTAAACCATGTCCGTAAAATATATTGTCTCCAAGGATCAGGGCAACGGACTCCTTGCCGATAAAACTCTTACCTATTATAAATGCCTGTGCAAGCCCTTCGGGATTTGGCTGCTCCGCATAAGAAAAAGAGAGCCCCCACTGTGAGCCGTCGTTAAGAAGATTCCGAAATCTGGGGAGGTCTTCCGGCGTTGATATTATCAGTATCTCGCGGATGCCCGCAAGCATCAAAACAGAAAGAGGATAATATATCATCGGCTTGTCATATACCGGCACAAGCTGTTTGCTGACAACGCGTGTGATGGGGTAGAGCCTCGTTCCTGACCCTCCTGCTAAGATTATCCCTTTCATTACGCCCCCTTGTTAGCTATGAATTTCAACTGCCCATAAACAGAATCAGCGGTTCATATAATATATAATAAGAAACGGAAATTTGCTTGTATGGATAGAAAAATAATCAGGATAGAAGACTTAATGTCACTAAGCGGGGTGCAGTTCGGCACGAGCGGCGCGCGCGGCCTTGCTCTTGACATGACAGATGAGGTCTGTTATGCGTATACGGCCGCCTTTATCCAGTATCTTGAGGAGAGAGGAGAACTTAGCGGCAGAAGCGTTATTGCCATAGGCGGTGATCTCCGATCCAGCACAGGGCGTATTATGAAGGCTGTCGCACGGGCTGTTAAAGATAGAGGTTATACGCCTGAAAATTGCGGCAGACTGCCCTCCCCTGCAATGGCATATTACGGCATTTTAAAAAGCATACCCTCTGTGATGGTGACAGGCAGCCATATCCCTGATGACCGTAACGGCATAAAGTTCACCACAAAGAATGGCGAGATCCTCAAGCAGGACGAACTCGGCATTAAGCGTCAGGAAATAGAGATACCGGCAGGGCTTTTTGATGATAAAGGAGCATTCTCTGTTGAAACTGAGATGCCCGCACAGGCTGAAGAAGCATCTGAGTTATATATAAAACGCTACATTGATTTCTTCGGTGACAACTGCCTGAAGGGGAAGAGGCTTGGCGTATATCAGCACTCTGCTGTAGGCCGCGATATTATGGTCAAGATATTTTCAAATCTTGGGGCTGATGTCAACCCCCTCGGCATTTCCGATGCCTTTATGCCTGTAGATACAGAGGCATTGCGTCAGGAGGATATAGAGGCGGCCGCGCAATGGGCAGATGAATATCATTTTGACTCTATCATTTCAACTGACGGCGACAGTGACCGGCCATTGATAAGCGATGAGAACGGCAGATGGCTCCGCGGGGATGTTGCCGGAATACTCTGCGCCGCGTATCTTAACGCAGACGTGGTTGTTGCGCCTATATCATGCAATACTGCTCTGGAAAAATGTCGCCTGTTTAAAAAAATCTATCGCACAAAGATAGGCTCGCCTTATGTGATTGAAGGAATGCAGAATGCACTGAAAGAAGGCTTTAAACTTGTGGTTGGATATGAAGCCAACGGCGGCTTTCTTCTTGGCGCTGATATTGAGTCAGGCGGAAAAATCCTGAAGGCCCTGCCAACAAGAGATGCGATCATTCTGCACCTTGCTATCCTCCTCCTTTCAATCAGGGAAAACAAGAAGATAAGTGAATTGCTTTCAGAATTGCCTCAGCGTTTTACAGCCAGCAGCCGCCTGAAAGACTTTCCAACTGATATCAGCAAAGCTAAAATTGATGAATTGCATTCAGGGAATGAGGAAAAGGATAAGCGTATTGTTCAAGGCGTCTTTGGTAAATACTTCGGCAGTGTTGCTTCAACAGATGCAACCGACGGCTTGCGGATAACCTTTGAAAGCGGAGAAATCGTTCATCTGAGGCCGTCCGGCAACGCCCCGGAATTTCGCTGTTATACAGAGGCGAACACGGAAGCCCGCGCTGAGGAGATGAACAGGATATGTTTGGATATTATGGAGTCCTGGCGGCAATTGTGAAATCAAGTCAGAATTTGCTTTTGTATTTCAACTAAATGCTGGACTTTAAAAAAAACCCGTTAAGAGTGAGGTTTTACTCATGACATCTGGAGGCCTTATACGTTTTAGGGCTTTTTCTTTTTTTCTTTTCAACTTCTTTATATTTTTGGAAATTATCTACATATTCATCAATTCCATAGAAAAACTCCATAATACTCTCTACAACAAATAATGCCCGATGGATATCTAAACAATCTGGTGCAACTTGCGAATGAATTGCCTTGTTACCCATAATCCTGAACTCATGTAATGTATTTATAGTCGCCTTCTGGAAATATTTTGACAATGCGTTTATTTTTGTTTCAAGATTTGGGCCATATTCATCTTCGCTTAACTTGTCAGCAACTATTGCTTCAATCAGTGCTCGAAGACCAACAGTTGAAAGGAGAGATAATTCTCTATCATGTGCAACTACAGTTTCCTGATATAGATTGTGTACTTCTTTAGGAAGCTGAAAGAAATATTTTTGCTCTCGTTTCTTAAAACCACGCTCTGGAAAAATATCCTCTACAGGTTTATCCTTTTTATCCTGAAATGCAAAAGGATGTTTCACTAATCGGAATGATAGTAGATCACATCCACAACAGCGTAATATTTCTGCTTCCAACAATTGAGGATAGCCCCAGAAATTATCCTCTCTTTTTTGTTCGTGTTTCATAACAATTTCATGTCGAGTACTACTGCGACATGAGTTGCAATAAATACGGCAAGTTTCCATGCTCCTCTAAGCCCTAACGATGAGTTAAGTGGAGTATCCGCTTGAACTACAGGGTAGAATCATTGTTCTCTATCAATATTATGCTGCTCTAATAATTGAATTTACTTTAGCAATCTTTTTCCACAAACTGGACATGTATCTCGCCAACTAGCACCACATGCTTGACAGATAAAGTGATGCTTTTCACATATTTTTCCGTAACTTACTTTCTTCTTTTCGCCACAATTATCACATATTCTCTCTGCCATTGTCTGCCTCCATTGTTTAATAATTTGGCCTATAAGCGTTTCAGTTACTAGTATTGCGTTCCTAAACCATATCGTTCACGTCAAGCTTATGAATTCCAGAGTGGCAGGGCTCGATCCGTGACAATGTTATAAGTGGACACCTGTCGCCATCAACACGTTGGCAGTTATGGTTTTCGCCATAGTTCTTGCCGTACTTGGCAATTGTATAGATCAGAAACTGTTAGCGATGTTTCTTATCGCAACGTATTGAACTCTTCGTTTCTACACTCCCAGCATACAAATTTCAGATCCTCTGCGCACCTCCCACAGTACAACTTACCGCAATTGCTACATGTCTTCGCCATCATGAAGTTGTAATTTGTTTTTTCACAGTGGCAACATGGTCTTTGTGTCATTAATATCCTCCTTTATTTCAGCCCCATGGATACCGTTAAACCAGAACGTTAACCATTGTTTTGGTGACTAACGCAGCGTTGAACGCCCCGCTCAGGGAGTCCGTTCCGAGTGCCTGGTTCTCCACTCGCGGCGCGAGGGAGTACAAGTTATTATCTGAACGATAGCATAATTTTTTACGCACAGTCAATGAATAAAGTCTTGCTTCTCAGGTTTTGAAATGCGGGTTAGAAAGAAGTTTACGATTCAGAAGCGTAGAGTTAAGATTCCGGACAAGCCGGAATCCAGAGGGAAAAGAACTGGATTCCGTGTCAAGCACGGAATGACGGTTTAGGTGCCACGCGGCTCTACTGCGTGGTATTTCATTTACGGCTTCATTGCTATGGAGCCGACTGCAAGATAGGTAAACCCCTTTGCAAGGAGTTCCTTAAAGTCAGGGATCATCCTCCGGCCGTCTATTACAAGGTAAGGCGGTTTGACCATATCTTCTATTGTTCTTGAAAGCCCTCGAAACTCTTCGCAGTCAGAGGATATGAAGAGCGCGTCAGTCCCTTTGATGGCCTCTTTTGCGGTATGAAAATACTCGATCTTTTCAAAAAGCACGTTCTCTTTAGGATTAAAGACCGCTCTGGCAGTATCAACAGCTAACGGGTCATAGGCTTTTATCTTTGCCACGCCCTTTCCAAGTAAAGTCTCGATGACTTTGATAGAGGAGGCATCGCGCATGTCATTGGTGTGCTTCTTGAACGCCAGCCCTGTAACAGCCACTGTCTTGTTATTGAACTGAAACCCTGTTTCTGTAATCGCCCTGTCTATCAGATATACTTTCTGCTCTTCATTTACTTCAAATGAGGATTCAAGCATTTTTGTGCTGACATGCACCTGCCGGAGCTGGTATATGAGAGAGCGAATGTCCTTCCCAAAACAGCTTCCCCCCGCGCCGTTGCTGACATAAGAGCCCCATGTGCTTATCCTGTCATCTGCTGTAACGCCTTTCCTCAGATCATCAATGCTGACATTCGGGATCTTTTCTCCGAGCTTTGCCCCTACGCCGTTCCAGAATGATATGTAGGTCAGGAGCATGGTGTTGGCAACGTACTTTATCGCCTCGGCGGTCTCCGGGGTTGACTCTATGTACTTTATTCTTACATGGTTTACATACTGTGAATAAACCTGCCGAAGTATCTGAAAGTCTTCCTGCTGGTCGCAGCCGACAACAACCCTGTCAGGCCTGCGAGACTGCTCAACAGCGCTGCCCTCAGCTAAAAATTCCGGGTTGGAAGCAACGCCGAAATTTTTGACCCCTTTGGCATTCATTATCTTCTGCAGATGCCTCGCGGTCCCTATCGGCACCGTGCTCTTATTTATAAGTAGCACTCTGCGCTGGTCCTTTCTCTTTGCAAGGATTTGGGCAATCTCTTCAGCCGCTGAATTGTAAATTGTTAAATTGGTCGAGCCGTTAAGATTGGGCGGTGTCGGCAGACAGAGAAAGACAGCATCAACGCCTTCGATTATCGTCTTCAGATCAGTGGAGAAGAATAAGTATTGGCCGAGAGTTTCCCTGATAATGCCGCTTAATCCCGGCTCATTGACATACTTCTCAATCTCTTCAGAATCTCCGGTAGAGAATACCCTTATCTTCTCTTTATCATTATCATACGCGTACACTTCGTGCCCGTATTCCGAGCAGACAGCAGCATGCACCAGTCCGACAAACCCTGTGCCCGCAACGATTATCTTCATTACGCAATTCCTTTCAGGTTAAGTGAAGAGTCCATGCCCCGCAGATTATTCATTTGACCAACTTGGAAAATATATCCTAAAACAAAGGCCTTTTAAAAGGCAAGAAACTGCGAATTCAAATCTTTGACTTTTTGAGAGCTTTCTTTTAAACTTCAATGTATTATGGATGGCGATACCATATTATCACTTATATTCAGGGCAGGCCCTGTTGTCAAATTTATCCTTCTTGTGCTCTTATTCTTCTCGGTTTTCTCATGGGCCATAATATTCTACAAATTCAGGTTCCTCTCAAGGATTGAAAAGGAGTCTGATGAGTTCCAGAAGGCCTTCTCAAGAAGCGCGGATTGGGACACCCTTTACAGGACAACTTTAAGGTTAAAGTTGAGCCCTCTTGCCAATCTCTTCAGGACAGTTAATTCTGCCGAAGGGATGGATAAGGATGATATAAAGAGGTCTTTGAAGAGGACGGAGGCTACAGAGGCCGCAAAGCTTGAGAGATACCTCACTTTCCTCGCAACAACAGGTTCCACTGCCCCTTTTATCGGCCTTTTTGGAACGGTCTGGGGAATAATGAATTCCTTTAGAGGCATTGGCAGGATGGGTTCCGCATCGCTTGCTGTAGTTGCCCCGGGCATTGCCGAAGCGCTGATAGCAACTGCCGCGGGACTTGCAGCCGCGATCCCCGCAGTTGTTGCATATAATTATTATCTGAGCAGGGTCCGCAGGGATACTATAATGATGGAAGATTTCTCACAGGAATTAATAGACCGTTATATGAGGAAACATGGAGAGGCGCAACAAGGCTCTATCAGAGATTAATGTAACCCCTTTTGTGGACGTGATGCTTGTCCTGCTCATAATCTTTATGGCGACTGCGCCGCTGCTTCAGCAGGGCGTGGATGTTAACCTTCCGCAGGCCTCAGGACAAAAGCTCTCGCCGGCTGAAAGAGTTGAGATAACCATAAGGAAGGGCGGCAGCATATATCTTGATAAGTCTGCCGTAACCTTGGATACGCTTAGAATCAAACTCTCAGGGAAGTCGGATAAAGAGGTCTTTCTTAAAGCCGATAAGGATGTTCCCTACGGAACCGTAGTTGCTGTTATGGGTGAGTTGAGAGAGATAGGTATTGAAAAACTGGGCATGGTTACGGAGCCAAAAGCGCGTGTCCGATGAAAATGTCTCAGGGCATCGGCCATGAACCGAGCCTTCAAAGGCTTGTAATCGCCTCTGTTGTTCTGCATTTCATTTTAATGGCGCTTTTCTTTATCCCTTTTAAAACAGGCGAGAAGGAGTTCAAGACTTATTACGTCAGCCTTGTGGAGCCTTCTAAAGTAAGCGGCGGCGGTGAGGTTGCCGCAAGAAAGGCAGAGGAGAAACCGGCTGTCAAGAAAGAGACAGCGGTAAGTAATAAGAAGATTGCTGAAAAAAAGGAGCAGATGAGCATAGATGATAAAACTGTGGCAGCTAAGATCCAAGCTCTCAAAGATAAAAACGCAGCTATGAATGCTTTGAAAGAGAAAGCTCGGGCGATAGGAATTATAAGAAGCAAAAAACAGGGGGCTTCTGCAATAGGTGCAAGCAAAGGGGAGCAGATCGCTTCTGATTCTGACTGTCCTTACTGTACCCTAATAAGCGACAAAATAACGAACGAATGGGAGATCCCTCCTGATTTCGATTCTTCGGGGCTTGAAGTGATTATATCAATAAAGATAGACCGCACCGGCAAGGTGATTTCTAAGAAAATTGACACGCCGTCAGGCAATAAACTTTTTGACGATTCTGCGTTGAAGGCGATATCAAAAGCCAGTCCGCTGGATCTGCCACCGCTTTTGCTGGTAATGGAGGAGATAGTGTTGAGGTTTCATCCGTGAGAAAATATTTGAGAACTATAAACAAAATAACGAGTGGTTATAAAAAATTCTCTCTCTTGTCCATTATCTGTGCTCTGTGTTCCGTGTTCTGTCTTCTGCCCGTTGCTGACGCCAAGGTCTATTTAGATATAACTTCTCCGGAGCAGAGAAAAATCCCGATCTCAGTAACTCACAAAGGCGCAAAAGAGGCCGTACAAATAGAGGAGATAATCAAGAATGACCTCTACTTTACGGGAATATTCTCTGATGTTGCCCCGGAAATCCCGGGCGCTGAGATAAAGATAGAGATTGAAGCTCAGGTTGCTGATAATATGGATGTATACGTGACAGTGACTGACGTGATTGAAGGTGCAAATATACTGCAAAAGATTTATTCGGCCTCGACGAATATAATCCGCGCGCTTGCCCATAATGCAGCTAACGATATCTTTAAAGCCGTCACTGGAAGGAACGGCGTATTCAGGACGCAGATCGCCTATATAGCAGTCTCAGAGGGGAAGAAGGAGCTTTATATGATGGACTGGGACGGATATAATCCGAGACGCATAGTTTCCAGCAGGCTCGCCTTGAGCCACAACTGGTCTTACGACGGAAATTATATAGCTTATTCTTCAGAGGGCAATAAGAAGTGGACGATATATCTGATTGATCTGATGGGGGCTGAGAAGGAGACGCTGTTTCAGTCAGAGGGGCTTAACCTTGCTGGAAACATATCTTCCGGCAGCAGGTTTGCTTTTTCATCATCAAAGGATGGGAGCCCGGAAATATACGTGATGGATATAAATAAAAAAATTCCTGAAAAACTCACCAAGTCTTACGGCATAGATGTATCGCCTGCCTTTTCTCCTGACGCTTCTCAAATAGCATTCGTATCGGACAGGGGAGGCACGCCTCAGATATACATAATGAATGCCGATGGAGGTGGCGTAAGAAGAATAACGTTTGAGGGGAGTTACAACACATCTCCCGCGTGGTCTCCGGACGGAAGCAGGCTTGCTTACGCGGGAAGAGTCAATGGTAAAAACCAGATTTTTGTGATAAAATCTGATGGGACGGAGATGAGGCAGCTCACGGAGACGGGCAATAATGAAGAGCCGGCCTTCTCCCCTGACGGCCTCTTTATAGCCTTTGATTCGGACAGGGACGGCAGGCGCGGGATTTACGTAATGCGCGCAACCGGAGAGGAGCAGCGGAGAATTACACCAAAGGAGTCAATTGCAAGGGCGCCCAGATGGTCGCCTTTCAAGAAATAATGATGATAATAACTTATAAAAAATTAAAGGGAGGATTAGGACGATGAAGAAGGTTTTGATTTTTTTACTGATCGTTTTTGCTTTAGGCTGCGCGAAAAAAGAGATAAAGCCCACTGAAGAAGCTCCTGTAACGAAAGAACGGAAAGCAGAGGATGGCGCTTCCACAAAAAAGAAAGAGATGGTTGATGATACGCTCTATGCCGCAAAGAAAGAGGGCGACATTGCGTCAGAGACAGAAAAAATAACAGCGGAAGAAGCGATTTCAAGAGACGTGCTTTTTGATTATGACCAGTACGATATAAGACCCGATGCCCGGCCTATTCTCGATTCCGTGGCCGCATGGATGAACAGCCACAGAGGCGTGAGCATTACAATAGAGGGCCACTGCGATGAGAGGGGAACAAATGAATACAACCTGGCACTTGGAGAGAAGAGAGCTAAAGCGGCAAGGGAATATCTCTCCTTATTAGGCGTCTCAGCGAACAGGCTAAGCATAATGACTTACGGCGAAGAGAGGCCGGCCTGCACACAGAGCAGTGAAGATTGCTGGCAGAAGAACAGAAGAGCGCATTTTGTTCTTGTAAAATAATCGGGAACCCATAAGTAATCCTCTTTTATTACAGAAGGTTGATATGCGTCTAAATAAGATAATATCCTGCTTTTTTATCCTCGTTTTCATATCCGGCTGCGCAACTTCCGATGACGTGGGAAGAGTGCAGTGGGAGATAAATGATATTAGGTCTGAGATCAGCGCCTTAAAAGTTAAGACTGAATCAGGGTTGTCCGCCGAGAATGTAATCGCAGGCATAGAGGAATCGCAGAAGACCACAACAAAGTCGGTTGCTGATATGTTCATGAAGACTCAGGAGCTTTCTAAAGATATTCAGCGGATAACAGGCCGGCTTGAAGAGGTGCAGAATTCCGCGGATAAGGGCGTTAAGGATTCTGAGCAGATAACCTCGGAGATTAACAGGATTAAGACTCTTCTTGAAGAGATGGAGAAGAGGCTTGCGAAATTAGAGACGCCTCCCGCAGTCACTAACGAGAATAAAGTGGAAGAGACAAAAACAGCCCGGCCTGAAGAGAAGAAGGAGGCGGCTCTTCCCGACGTTAAAGATGTTTATATGGCCGCATACGAATTATATAAGGCAGGGAAGACGAGCGAGGCGCGGGAAGCCTTTACAGCCATGCTGAAGAATTATCCTGAGAATGAATATTCCGATAATGCCCGATTCTGGATAGCCGAGAGTTATTACAAAGATGAAGATTATGAAGAGGCCATTCTCGCCTATGAGGAGCTCTTCAAAAAGAGTCCTGAGAGTGAAAAGGCGCCGGCTGCGATGCTTAAACAGGGGCTGGCATTTTACGCCTTAAAGGATGCCAAGACAGGCAAGTTGATACTTGAGAGACTTATAGAGAGATTCCCTGATTCTGAAGAGTCAAAATCCGCCAAGAAGAAGCTCAAAGAATCAACCTCCCCAAAAAAGAAAAGATAGTGCATGATCCTTACGGCAGAAAGATAGACTATCTCCGCATATCCGTTACTGACAGGTGCAATCTCAGATGTTTCTACTGCATGCCCTCTGAGGGGGTTCAGCCGCTCAAGCATAAAGACATACTCACGTATGATGAGATAGTAAGAATTGTAAGTATAGCCGCGCCTATAGGCATCAGAAAGGTGCGGATTACGGGCGGGGAACCGCTTGCGCGAAAAAATATTTCATCCCTTATTAAGTCTCTCAAAGCAATAAGCGGCATCGAGAATCTCAGCCTCACAACCAACGGCGTGCTTCTTGAAAAATATGCCGATGAGCTTGCTGCCGCAGGTCTTGACCGCGTCAATGTAAGCCTCGATTCATTAAACCCCGAAAGATACGCGGAGATAACAAGAGGCGGCTCTCTTGACGCTGTGCTAAGAGGTATTGAAAAAGCGGAGAAGGCAGGGCTTAAGCCCGTGAGGATAAACATGGTTCCTATCAGGGGGTTTAATGAGGGCGAGATAGGGGAGTTTGCGAAGATAACTCTTAGGAAGTCATATCAGGTGCGGTTCATAGAATTTATGCCGATAGGCGCAGGAGATCTTTGGAGTAAAGAGAAATATATCCCTGTCGATGAGATAAAGTCTGTTATCGAGAAGGTTGGTTCTCTTACCCCCGTAAAGATAAGAAGGTCAGGTCCTGCAAGATATTTCCGGTTTGAAAATGCGCCGGGCGTTGTAGGCTTTATAAATGCCGTGACCCATCAATTCTGCGGAGAGTGCAACCGTCTCCGTCTAACTTCTGACGGAAAGCTGAGGCCGTGTCTCTTTTCTGAAACAGAGATAGACCTTAAGACGCCCATTAGAAACGGCGCCTCCGATGAGGAGATAAAGAGGCTCATCAACCTCGCGATAGAGGTGAAACCAGAGGGGCACAGCATCGGCTGCAATCCTGAGTCCGCATTTATAAAACTGAAGCCCATGTCAAAAATAGGCGGGTAGCGGTTATCTTCTCAACGCATTGCGCAGGATGCTTAGTCCCATCCGCTCATGAATCAACTCATCCCCTTTTTCCTTGAACGGCAAATAGATAAGAAGCGATTCAGTTAATTTCAATTTTAATTCAGGAATGAGGGGGAAGATATTCTTTTTTGGCACACCAATATCTGCAATTAGTATTTTTACAGTCTCCATAACATCGTTTGATTTGAGGGTAACCGGATACATTTCAGATTTGGGAATGCTCTTCTCCGGTTCCTCTTCCGGCTGAAGCACAGACAATTGTTCTGCTAATCTTAAGAAAAGATTAGGCCGGGCATTAAAGGCAGGAGTCCAGAAAAAGAGTTCTTTCTCCCGCAGTTTATCGGTCACTACCCTTGGCAGATTTGCAATCTTTATAAGGTCTGCATAAGTCTTAAGACATATACCCTCGATGCTGATTTTCATCTTCCAAAAAGGGATATAGATCATGTCCCGTTCCATACATGGGATTACTCCAAAATCGAGTTTGTTCATCTTTCCGCCGGACTCTTCCCATGCAGTATCACAGTTTTTGCATAAGAGCGCCGCGCTGTCTCTCTCCCCGGTCAAGTCCCATCCGCAGTCAGGGCAGAGGGCGGAGACAAATTTTACGCCCCAGTCCCGCTCTGTATCAAGGGATTGAAACTCGTCAGCTCTCATCAGCGTATTCTGCGCCAGGGGCCTGTCAAGCACCGCATCATATATTGCATTGTTTCTGATATAAAGAGGCGAATATATGATGCTTGTGGTATCTCCGACAAAGACATTATAAAAGGCCACGTCGGGATATATGAGGTTATCTGTAAAGCGTTTTACTGTTTCGACCTGCTGAACAACTTCATTGAAGGGTATTTTATGATTTATTATGCCGGACTTACTCTCTCTGTCGGCAAACCTCAGTTTCTGAGTCTGCGCCCTGAACCCAATGGAGTATGGAAGAAAATCATGCTTTGTTGCCAGGAAATTTGTATCCAGAGTCCTGCTCGTTACAGTAAAAGGTTTCAGAGAGAAGCAGGCGCCCCTGAACCTCCAATAGGGCACATATATTGTATCTTCAGGATAATCTTTAGCGGGCAAAAGAAAGTAGCGGAAATGATTTTTTGCGGTTATATAAAGCCTTACACGGCAGTAATTACACAGGAAGAGCCTGTCGGTCTCTTCAAGAGTTACAGGCCCTCCGCATTGAGGACACTGGTGTTCAATAAGAAGGTTTGTATTGTTAGAGCTTTTCACCGCACTGGTTGCAGAAGACTGATTCCATCAGGTTTTCAGCGTTGCAACGGCCGCATATTTTCGACTCTTTCTTCTGCGCTGCCTGCGCGCCGCATCGGGGACAGAACTTTGCGAGGGGGGGCATATTCTTTCCGCACTTGGCGCACTGCTGAAAGATTAGCAGGCTATGTCCGCAGGCAGGGCAGAACCTCGCCTCTTTTGAGACTGGGTTCTTACAGTCAGGGCATACGACCGTCTCGCCTGCCGGGCTGCCAGAGGTCTTCTTCATAAAGTCGGAAAACATTGCCGGCATCATAATGCCGAGCCCCATGCCAACGCCCGCGCCTGCTTCACCCTGCTGCTCAGAGACCTTTTCTATGGCCATCGCAGCCTTCATCTTTATGAGTTTGTCAAGGTCGTCAAAAACACCCAGTCGGCTCTTGTCGTCAATGGCTTTCTGCACATCCTGAGGAGGGGTGATGGAGCTTATATAGAGTTGTGAAAGCCCAAGTCCATAATGGCTTAAATCTTCTTCAAGGCGTTTCATCAACCCGCCCGATAATTCGTCATATCTGCCGGGAAGGTTAAGCAAAGAGTCAAGCTTTTCGCCAAGATGGTCATTAAAACGCGAAACAATTACACGGCTGAGGAAATCTTCAATATCCTCTGTAGTGAATAGCCCCTGTGTGCCCACGAGCCTGTTTATAAAAAGAACCGGCTGAAGCACCCTGATATTGAATATTCCGAAAGCCCTCAGGCGCACGAGCCCAAGCTCGGAATCCTTGAACGCCACCGGGTCCTTTGTCCCCCATTTCAGGTTGGGGAAGACCTTCATGTTTACAAAGTACACCTCTGCCCTCAAAGGGCTTGTCATGCCCCATGGGATGCTGAGGATTTTATTGAGTATGGGAATATTGGCGGTCTTGAGAGTATGGCGTCCTTCGCCGAATGCGTCATAGGCCTTGCCGTTGTAAAAGAAGACAGCAGCCTGGCTCTCCCGCACAATAAGCTGCGCCCCGTACTTTATCTCACCTGAACCGTGCTCCGGAATTCTTTGAACGATCTCTTTGCCGGTACTATCAAACCACTCTATGACTTCAAGAAATACGACGTTGTTTGTTCCCATGCTTTTATCCCCCGATAATTAAACGGTTAACAATCCTAAGGCATACTTAAGCATTTTATCATATTATTATTGAAGTTGCGGGATTATCTCAAGAACCGCCTGCTGGCAGTTTTCTGAAGCAAGGCTTAGGTTCCATCTCCTCTTGTCACGTATGCCGGCTATGTTGCTTATACCTCTGATTTCAAGCAGAGGTATTTTATATATGGCGCATATATGGGCTATGGCAGCGCCCTCCATGTTTTCGCAGATCGCGCTAAAGCGGTTTTCAAGTTCAACAGCCCTTTGATGTGTCCCTGTTACAGAAGAGACCGTCACAAAGACACCTCTCTTTATTTGAAAGCCCTTTCCGCTATTAACAGGAATCCGTGCCGCCTGATTAAGCGGAAATTCATTAAAGTATCTCCTCATGCCAATCTGTAAGAGCGGTATGCCGATCTCTTTTAAATCTTTCCAGCCCGTTGGAGCTATCACCCCATCATCTCCGTATATTTCTTTTAATGCTATTGCAATATCGCCTATCTTCAGCCCTGAATTGGGGTATGCCCCGCTGACTCCTGAATTGATCATGCATTTTACAGGGTAATTCTCAAAAATAAATGTTGAGGAGTGAGCCGCATTCACTTTTCCGATGCCGGTGTTCATAAGCAGGATATTCTGATTTAACAGCTTCCCTTTGAAAATAATTTTACCGGCGGTCTTAATATTGCGGGCGTTTTTCATCTGTTTCAGAATCAGCTCTGATTCAAACGGGACTGCTGTCAGGATCGCAAGAAACTTCATGGTATGTGATGTATTATAGTATAAATTGTAAAGCAAATAGGTTGATATAGGGCGGAATGAAGATAGTTTTCGGCAAATGGACGGAAGATAAATTAGACCATATAATCAGACAGGCCTCTGAACTCAGTTCCTTGGGCGCACGTATAGAATTCCTTTCCGCGCAATTTCTCGGCACTCAGTATAAGGAAGATACGCTGATCGGCGGTAAGGATATTAAGGAAGAGTTTGTAATAAATCTTGAATGGGTCGACTGCTTTACATTTATTGATTATATAGAAGCGATGCGGCTTTCAAAATCCTTTTCAGAATTCAAAAGCAACCTCATGAAAGTAAGATACCGATCAGGAAATATTTCTTATGAAAGCAGGAATCACTTCTTCGCAGATTGGCGTGAATTCAATTCCGGTCTGGTTGAAGATGTCACTGAGAAGATAGGTGCGGACGGAATCAGGCGTATCAAGAAGATGCTGAACCGAAGAGATGACGGCACATATTTTCTTCCGGGCATTCCATGCAGAGAGAGAGAGGTGGTTTATATTCCTTCTGAGTCTGTTGATGATGCTGTCATTGAGAGACTTAAAACGGGGGATTATGCCGGAATATATTCGGAGAAAGAGGGGCTTGATGTCTCTCATGTTGGGATAATAATCAAGGGGGCAGACAAGACTCTTTTGAGGCACGCATCTTCATCAGCAAAGAACAGAAAGGTAGTTGATGAAGATTTCAGGGAATATATAATAGATGATAAACCCGGTATTGTTCTATTGAGACCTAACTAAATGCAAATGCTCAAAACAATCTTAAGTCGCCGTATGCTGGTCTCTTTCGTAATGGGTTTTGCGTGCGGGCTGCCGCTTCTCCTGACCATAACAGTTTTGCAGGCCTGGATGAAGGAAGAAGGGGTTGATCTTACTGTTATCGGTATTATGTCTCTTGTCGGCCTTCCATATACGGTGAAATTTCTCTGGGCTCCTGTTATGGACAGATTCACTCTCCCCTTTCTTGGACGCAGAAGAGGATGGCTGCTTATCGCTCAGATTGCATTGATCTCTTCAATTGTATTGCTTGGTTTAAGCAATACAAAGAACCTATGGATGATAGCTGCTTCGGCATTTCTCGTGACATTCTTCAGCGCATCGCAGGATATCGTAGTTGACGCATATCGCCGGGAAGACCTCGCGGATGCTGAATTAGGTTTAGGTTCTTCCCTGTATGTCAACGGCTACCGCGTAGGCATGCTGCTCGCCTCAGGAGGCGGACTCATCATGGCAGACCATATGTCATTCACAATGGTTTACCTGATTATGGCTGCTTGTATGATGCCCGGTCTTCTGACTACGTTGTTAACTCCCGAACCCGTGGTTTCTGCCGGAACGCCGGGAAGCTTGAAGGAAGCTGTAGTTAATCCTCTTATTGATTACTTCTCAAGAGAAGGCGCTCTCTGGATACTTGCGTTTATACTTTTTTACAAGATAGGCGACACTATGGCAAGTGCAATGACAATGCCTTTTTATCTTGATATCGGTTTTACAAAAACGGAGATTGGCGCAGTAGTTAAACTGTTCGGCTTTTGGGCAACTATTATCGGAGCCTTGACAGGCGGGGTGATGATGCTGCGTCTGGGGATAAGCCGTTCTCTCTGGATGTTCGGTCTTCTTCAGGCAATATCAACTGCCGGATTTGCGTTACTGGCAAAAATAGGTCACAGCATCCCGGCGCTTGCCGGAGTAATCGTTTTTGAGAATCTAAGCGGCGGCATGGGGACTGCCGCATATGTCGCATTCATGGGAAGCATTACAAATAAAAAATTTACAGCTACGCAGTATGCTCTATTAAGCAGTCTTATGGGTGTGCCAAGGGTGCTTGCGTCTGCCCCGACCGGTTATTTTGCTAAACATATGGGATGGGCAAGCTTTTTTATTATGTGTACTTTGATAGCTATACCCGGCATGCTGCTCCTGCTGAAGTTTGCGCCGTGGAGTTCGAGGAAAAGGGGGCAATAATAATGAGCGTTGAAGATGAAAAATTGAAAAAGTTCTCTGTTTATCTTGAGGAAAAGGTGTTTGATGCTCTGGAGGAGGCCGCGGAAGAGTATTCAAAAGAGACAGGGCAGAAATGGTCAAAAGGAGCTGTCATCAGGCTTGCATTGAGCGGCTTCTTCAGCGGGAGGGGAAAGATCCTATGAATAATTCTTGCGGTTTGTCTTGTCTTTTAACTATCATTTAAATCTTAGGGTCATGACTAGAATAGTTTTCGATTATGGAACATATTTAAGACAAGTTTATGAATATCATCATCTCGATAATTAAATCTAAACTCACACTCTTTTAAATGAAAATAGAAAGTATATTGACTC
>JBFLVX010000038.1:0-16754 GCA_040758255.1 Nitrospirota bacterium | reverse complement strand
AATGAACCGCTCCTGAATGGTAATGAAAAAAAATACCTTATTGAATGCATTGACTCAGGATGGATCTCATCAGAAGGGCCTTTTGTTAG
Organism: Nitrospirota bacterium; assembly: GCA_040758255.1. Taxonomy (GTDB): domain Bacteria; phylum Nitrospirota; class Thermodesulfovibrionia; order UBA6902; family UBA6902; genus JACRPZ01. The sequence goes on along the minus strand of JBFLVX010000038.1, from coordinate 16,665 downwards.
TAAATTTGAGGAGATATTCTCTTGTTATGTAGGTCTTAAACACGGGGTAGCGGTGTGCAATGGCACTGCAGCGCTTGAAGTAGCAATGGCAGCAATAGACCTGAAACCCGGCGAAGAAGTTATTATCCCTACTTTTACCATTATTTCCTGTGCTCTGGCGGTCTTAAGACGAGGCGGAATCCCTGTGCTCGTTGATGTTGAACCTGATACATGGTGCATGAATATAAATCAGGTAAAGGATAAAATAACTTCGAAGACAAGGGCGATTATGCCGGTTCATATGTACGGCCACCCTGTTGATATGGATCCTATAATGGATCTCGCCGAAAAATATAAATTATTTGTCATTGAGGATGCTGCGGAGGCCCATGGCGCCGAGTATAAAGGAAGAAAGTGCGGAAGTTTAGGGCACATAAATTGTTTTAGTTTTTATGCCAATAAAATCATAACAACAGGCGAGGGAGGGATGCTTGTTACTAATGATGATAAACTTGCTGAGAGGGCGAAACTTCATAGAAATCTTTGTTTTAAAGAGGGGCGAAGATTTTACCATGATGAATTAGGCGGAAATTACCGTATGACAAACTTGCAAGCAGCCGTTGGCGCAGCACAGATGGAGAGGATAGAGGAATTTCTCGAGATTAAAAGGAGAAACGGAGCAGTATATAACAAGCTTCTATCTGGTGTTGACTTGATCCAAAAACCTGTGGAAAAGGAATGGGCAAAGAATGTTTATTGGATGTATGGAATTGTTTTGGACGAAAAGTCAAGATTTAATGCTGAAGGTTTTGCAACCAGGTTAAAAGAAAAAGGGATTGGGACAAGACCTTTTTTCCTTGGTATGCACGAACAACCTTTTTTTCATAAAATGGGTCTTTTTGAAAATGAAGAGTATCCTGTTTCTGAGAAGCTTTCGAGGCAGGGGCTTTATCTGCCATCGGGCTTGACCCTTTCAGAAGAGCAGATAACAATTGCGGTTGAAGCGGTTAAAGATCTAATGGAAAAAGCTTGATGTAAAACCATCAAGTTCTTTGAAATTTAAGCCTCAGTATAGTTTGTATATATTTTGTTCCTCGTTGCAAATATTTAGATAAGGTTGGCGCTGTTTTGGATTCTCCAAACTTTCTTGGAATACAATGGTATGGAAGCTCCTTTATTTTGTAACCTTTTTTAAGCGCCTTATACAGGAAATCTATGCAATATTCTCCATAATCTCCCTTTAAGCCGATATCCTCGACTACTTTCTTCTTTGCAACAACAAAGCCCGTTGTATAATCTGTAATAGAAGAGTCCAAAAGATATTTTGCAAAATAATTAATGAGTATGCTTCCGATAATTCCGACAGGGGTATTTCTGGCATCTTTTCCGCCTGTTATGTAACGCGAACCAATAGCTACGTCATACTCATCAAGAGCTTTTGTCATTTTCGGCAGCGCCTCCGGCGGCATAGAAAAGTCACAGTCCATCCAGCCGACATATGCTCCTTTTGAAAGGGTGATTCCATCTGAAATGGCGGTTGTTAGACATTTCTGGTCTAATCTTCTTAGCAGCCTAATATCTTCATTGGCAATTTTCCCCACCACTTCCCACGTTTTATCTGGAGAGTCATCGTCTACAACGATGATCTCCACATCGTTGTTAAAACTCTTCTGGATCGCTCGAATTAAATCAACGATATTATCTTTTTCGTTGTAAGTTGGCAGTACTATCGAAACCTTATGCAATTTGCCTCTCTTTTGCAGAAAATCTCCATTATGAACCGCTCCGGTAACGCTTATTTGAGAGAAAAGGCTGACGGATATAACCTTTAAACCAATCCGGAAGCGAAGAAAAGAATAGATAGAGCAGGCCGGTAAACATTATCCAATTGGAGATCTCTTCTATTACAAATGTAGTCTTTCGTCCTAAAAAGTGCATGATGAAGAAGCTCCATAATGATAACAACATTGCCGCCAGTGTTACGAGAGGAGCTAATGAAGTATCTTCGCCTTTCTTGCCCAGCCATGCTATAAGTTGCGGGATTGTGAAGAGCAAAAATATTAATCTATAATCATGTGTGTTCATTAGAATGAAGCAGCCTATGTAAATGCTTGCCCCCACGCGAAAAGCATCAAGATGCTGTCCTTCATTATATCGATTGCTGTTCTTTAGACGCATGCTTAATAATAGTGAAGACAGCGATATCAGAAATGCTAAAATGTAAGAAATGGTTTTGAGATAAACAGCAAGATTATCTGATATGGGGAGAGCAAAAAAACGGCTATTTCTAAGCCCCATCCACCAGACATTTATCCCAAATGAACTTCCTACAAGTTTGGGAGTTGTTTTGTAGACTTGCATAAAATCATTGAATGAAAATAGAGCGTAGATTGTAAATATGCCTAACGCTGGCGGAAAAAGCGCCCAGAATCTTCTGCTGTTTTCTTTTAGAAGATATACAAATGCAAAGACAGGATAAATCTTAAGCATGGAAGCGAAAATAAACAGAGATAATGCGGAAATGCTCGAGTAATAATTTATAATAATCGCCAAGGATAAAACAAAAAACAAGACCAATTCTATATTTGATCTTTCAACGCCGAGCATGACCGCGGGCGAAAGAATGGCTATAGATAAAATAATGTAGGTAAAATTATCGAATTTTCCGGAGAACCAGAATATGCCGATCCCGATGAAGAATAAAATTACGACTATGCTTCCTAATATGTTTGTGTGGCTTTCATTAATTCCTAAGGCAAAAAGGAGGTGCCATATTCTTGGATAGTTGAGCTGATGACCTCTTGGATTGACAGGATTTATTATTAATGGATCATATCCCTTATCATATGCCTCTGCCGCCCAGGCGAATTGGCGGGAATCATGAAAACCAGGGGGATCTATTGGGATATTCCACTTTCTCAGCAGCCAGACATTCTGAAAGAAAACGAATGAAATGATTGCAGTTGCCAATAATAGAATGGTTACTAAAAATAATAATGGTTTGACCAGGTTCATTGGATTAAGTTATTGTTTAAACATAGACTAAATGGAATTGAGGAGTATTAAGATTAAAAAATTATACCTTTTTTTCTTTATGATTGTAAATAAAGTTTATCGTTGTTCATAAGGTGGAGATATTATTGTATGGAAAACGGAAATGCTAAATTATCAAAAATGTATAAGTATATCTTCCCTAAAGAGGAATTGGCAGACAAGGAAAGACTATGGAAAATATTAATTGATGAGATTCTTCAGCAGTATATTGAAGTGAACGATTCAGTTTTGGATATTGGAGGAGGCCAATGTTTATTTATCAATAATATAAGGTGCGGGAAGAAATATGCTGTTGATCTAAATCCTGATATACATCAATATGCCAATCCGGATGTTGTTACTCTACTGGAAAGCGCGAATAATCTTTTATCTATTCCTGACGAAAGTATAGATATTGTCTTTGCGAGCAATTTTTTCGAGCATATGAAGGATAAAGATGAATTGGAAAAAGTTGTTGAAGAGATAAAGAGGATCCTTGCTGTCAACGGCTTGCTACTTGTTATTCAGCCTAATATTCGTTATGCATATAAGGAATACTGGGACGTTATTGACCACTATACTCCAATAAGTGACAAGAGTCTTACGAGTTTATTGGAAATTAATAACTTTCAAGTTAAACTATGTTACCCTAAATTCCTGCCTTGGTCACCAAAAACTAAGATAAGTAAATTTACGATTCTTCTGAAAGTCTACCTTCGTATCCCTTTGCTATGGCATTTTTTTGGTAAGCAGATGTTCATAGCAGCGCAAAAATTGCCAGAAAGTAATATGAAACAATGAATGATAAACCTTCCATAGCGATATTCTTCCCTGTATACCGTGATGAGGCTACTGTAGAGACAGTGGCAAAGAAGTCACTTAAGGTGCTATCGGACGTGGCTTCCAGATACAAGGTAATTATAGTTGACGATGGAAGCCCTGACAAATCAGGGGAGATTGCTGATAAGTTGGCTGGAGAGTATCCCGATAAAATTCTATCTGTACGTCATGAGAAAAATCTTGGTTATGGCGCAGCGCTTCAGACAGGATTTAAATACTCTCTCGATTATGAATGGATATGTTTCACTGATGGCGACAACCAGTATGATGTGAATGAGTTATATCACATATCGAAATTATTGCATCACTATGACCTGATCGTAACGTTCCGTTATTCCAAGATCTATGGCACATTACGAATATTTATTTCTTATGTATACAATTTGGTTATCAGGTGGCTGTTTAAATCAAGATTAAAGGATCATAATTGTGGCCTGAAAATAATTCGGTCCAGCGTTATAAAAGATATGGAGCTTATATCAAATAGTGCGTTCATGGGTGCTGAAATCATCATTAATGCAATGGTCAGGGGATATCCAATAGGCGAAGTCGGGATTAAGACTTATCCAAGAACATTTGGCGAATCAAGCGTTATGTCAATTCGGCATATTACTAACAGTATTCGGGATATGTTGCGCGTTTATGTGAAGATATTCAGACAGAAATGATAGATAAAAATTTTGCAGGACTTAAAATAATTTGATAAAACCTTACTCAGCATCTCCAAGTTCATACTGAATTATACTGATCGCGTTTATTGCCGCTGTTTCCGTGCGCAGTATGCGGGGGCCAAGAGAAGCCTGCTGAAACCCCTTCTCAACTGCTGCGTTTACTTCTCCCTTTGAAAATCCGCCCTCAGGCCCGATAAGAATTGTGATTTTTTTTGAATCGTTAAACTCCTGTAAGGTTTGTTTCAAATGTTTTCCCTTGTCCTCTTCATAAAAGATTATTCCTATATGCCTGCCCTCCAGAAAGTCGTTAAGACTCACAGGTTCATTAATCTCAGGCACTTTCCCCCTGCATGACTGCTCCGCGGCGGAAAGGGCTATTTTGCGCCATCTCTCGATTTTTGCGGTATGCCTCACCTGCGAACGCTCGGTTATTAATGGAAGAATTTTGGCGACGCCAAGTTCCGTTGCCTTCTGGATAATGAAATCCATCTTCTCTCCTTTTGCAATTCCCTGAGCAAGCGTTATTGATACAGGAGACTCGGCAGAGTAGGGGGTTTTGCTCAATTTTTTCGCGATGATATTCTTCTTATTGATCTGCGAAATCTTGCAATCATATCTGTATCCGAGACCGTCAAATACTGTAATGATTTCTCCTGTTTTTACTCTTAATACAGATAAGTGTTTTGCCTGATCACCGGCAATAATTACTTCTTCAGTTGAAAGCTCTTTAGGAGAGAGGAATATGCAGATCATAAGTTATTTAAATTTCCTTCTCTTCCACAGCATGTAAATAGCGGGATAAATCGTCAGTTCAAGTATTTCCGAGGTTATAACCCCTCCGATCATCGGGGCCGCAATCCTCTTCATTACATCCGATCCAGCGCCGTGGCTGAACATGATCGGGATAAGGCCGGCGAGGATGACGCTGACGGTCATGAGCTTAGGCCTTATTCTCTTGACAGCTCCGTGCATGATGGCATCCTTAAGGTCTTCTCTTGAATTCATTCTTCCTTCCCTTTTCCATTGCTCATAAGCAAGATCGAGATACAGAAGCATCACAACCCCTGTCTCCGCGTCCAATCCGGCAAGCGCGATCATTCCGACCCAGACCGCGATGCTCATGTTGTAACTTAGTATATATAGAAACCAGAAGGAGCCTACCAGTGAAAAAGGCACGGCAAGAAGGACGATCATAGTTTTTACCGCGGACTTTGTATTTAAATATAGCAGTACGAATATGATCAGGATTGTGAGCGGGATAACCAGCTTCAGCCGTTCATGCATCTTTACGAGGTATTCATATTCTCCGCTCCATACAAGACGGTAACCTGCAGGCAGCTTCACAGCGTCTGCCACCTTTTTTCTGGCGGTCTCGACATAGCCGCCGAGGTCGCTGCCTGAATAGATGACATGTACATAATTGGCAAGAAGCCCCTCTTCGCTTCGGATCATCGTAGGCCCTTTTGTAATATTAATGTCTGTTAATTCTCCGAGAGGAACCTGCAAAGAGTTAGGAGTTAAGAGTTGAGAGTTGAGAGTGGCGGAAGAAGCCATGCCTCCGGCGCTTCGTTCTCCCGCCATCTCCACCGGAACAAGCATTCTCTTAATCTTTTCAATGTCATTCCTTAATTCCCTCGAATAACGGATGTTGACCGTATAGCGTTCTCTTCCTTCAACAGTGGAGGTAACATTCATTCCTCCAATTGCGGTCTCTATCACATCCTGCACATCTTCAATTGAAAGGCCATAACGCGCTATCGCTGTGCGTCTGGGCTTAATGTCAATAAAGTATCCAGTTGTCACCCTTTCTGCGGACACGCTTCTTGTGGCGGGGATGCTCCTGATCGCATCCTCAACTTCCATTGATATTTTCGCTATTTCGCTTAGATGAGGGCCGATAACCTTCACCCCGACATTTGTCTTTATCCCCGTTGCATTCATGTCTATCCTTGCCTTGATAGGCTTGGTGAACGTATTCGCAACCCCCGGTATGGACAATACATCATTTAACTCGTTTTTTAGTTCCTCATCAGACATCCGATCCGGCCAAAAATTACGTAATATTGATTTCAGCCACTCAGGAGCCCAGGCTGAATACCATGTCTCAATCCCTCGCCATTCTGATTCGGGCTTTAAATTTATCACGGTCTCAAACATCTCAAGCGGGGCAGGGTCAGTAGCGGTCTCTGCCCTTCCGGCCTTGCCAAAGACCTGGGAAACTTCAGGGATACTCTTAAGAAGCTTGTCCTGTATCTGAAGGAGCTTTGAGGCCTCGGATACAGATGCACCGGGTACGGTGACAGGCATATAAAAGAGCGATCCCTCATTCAATGGGGGCATGAATTCTGTGCCGAGCTTCAACGAAGGGAAAAGAGTTATGCTGAACATCGGCAATATGAATATAACAGCAGTAACGAGAACGATGATAAGCGAAGCTGCTATTATGCTTTTGCTGTATCTCAGGGAAAATGCCACCCGTGGCCTATACAGTTTGCCGAGGAAATGTACAATGGGATTCTTCTCCTCAGGTTTTATTTTACCTCTTATAAAAAGAGTCATCAGAACAGGCGTGAGGGTAATAGCGAGGAAGGATGAAAAGAGCATTGCAAAGGTCTTTGTGTATGCAAGAGGCTTAAACAGCCTGCCAGCCTGCGCCTGCAGAGTGAAGACCGGAAGGAAGCCCACTGTGATCACGAGCAGCGAGAAGAACAACGAAGGCCCGACCTCTTTCGCTGCTTCGATTATTACATCGGTGCGGCTTCCGGGGCTGCCGCTATGTTCCCACTCTTCTAATTTCTTGTGAGCGTTCTCAACCATTATGATTGAGGCGTCTACCATTGCCCCGATTGCGATAGCGATGCCGCCAAGACTCATAATGTTTGATGTGACGCCGAGGTAATACATGCAAATGAAAGATATGATAATGGAGACGGGAAGGGTGAGTATTACGACAAGCGCGCTTGGAAGATGAAAGAGAAATATTATGCATACGGCGCTGACAGCGACCGTAAGTTTAATTATCTCTTCTTTGAGCGTGTCTATGGAGCGATGTATCAAATCTGTCCTGTCGTACGTTGTGACGACTTTCACTCCCTTGGGCAGGGAAGGCTGGATGTCCTTTTCAATCCTTTCCTTTACGCGTTCAATAACATTGAGGACATTTTCTCCGAAGCGGACCACGACGACGCCTCCTGTTACTTCACCTTTGCCGTCAAGCTCGGCAATTCCACGCCGTATTTCCGGACCGAGTTGTATCTGAGCTATATCGCGAAGGAAAACAGGCGTACCAGCGCCGTTTGTTCCGACAGAAATATTTTTCAGGTCATCTATTCCCCGGATATAACCTCTGCCCCTTACCATATATTCTGCGCCGGAGAATTCAATTACTCTTCCCTCTACGTCTTTATTGCTCTTTCTGACGGCGTCAATGACCTTCATGAGAGAGATGTTGTAAGCTGCGAGACGGTTAGGGTCTGTTGTTATCTGGTATTGTTTGACAAATCCGCCGACACTGGCTACCTGTGAAACGCCGGGCACGCTCTCAAGGGCAAGTTTGATATTATAGTCCTGCATGGTGCGGAGCTGTGACAGGTCATGGCTGCCGGATTCATCAACAAGCGCATAACTGAAACCCCATCCAAGACTGGTAGCATCAGGCCCCAGAACCGGATTTGCGTCCGAGGGTAGTTTCCCTTTTACGGTCTGCAGATATTCAAGTAAGCGGCTTCTGGCCCAGTAGATGTCCGTGCCTTCTTCAAAGATTACGTATATAAAAGAGCTTCCGAGGAATGAAAACCCCCGCACCGCCTGCACCTTCGGCGCGGCGAGCAGTGATGATGTTATCGGGTATGTTATCTGGTCTTCAATGAGGTCGGGGCTTCTGCCGGCCCATTCGGTAAATATAATGACCTGCGTGTCACTTAAGTCAGGTATTGCGTCAAGAGGGGTATTCTTTAGCGCCCAGTAACCCCAGATGCATAGGAATCCGACAAGCAGAAAGATTATGAATTTATTCCTGGCGCTGTATTCGATTATTCTGGCTATCATATTTTCATCCACAGATTTTCGCAGATTTCACAGATAAAAATCCTATTTAAATAATCTGCGTTAGTCTGTGTAATCTGCGGATAATTCATTTAAGTCTCAGAGGCTTAATACCCTTCAACTGTGCCTCCGAGTCAATTAGAAATGTGCCGGAGGCGGCTACTTTTTCACCTGCCTCAAGTCCGTGAAGAACCTCTGTCATTCTATCAGCCTTGAGCCCGATGTGCACTTCACGAGCTTCAAAATAACCTTCGCCTTTATCCACATAAATGATCTGTCTTGTACCTGTATCAATGACTGCGTCATCCGGGATAGCAAGCTTCTTGCCCATGTCAATTTTGATTTCAACATTGGTAAACATCTGCGGTTTGAGCTGGGCTGAGGAATTGGCGATTGTAAATCTCACCTTTGCAGTTCTTGTATCGCCTGAGAGCGCCGGATAAATATAATCAATAGTTGACGAGAAAACCTTTTCCGGTAAATAACTGAGGCTGATGTTTGCAGTCTGCCCGACTTTTATATATGACAATTCATATTCGTAAATATCTGAAATAACCCAGAGAGTTGACAAGTCTGCGATATCAAAAAGTTTCTCTCCAGGCATGATGCGCATCCCTTGCACTGCCTCTTTCTGAACAACATAGCCGCTTACGGGGCTGTATATTGTCAAAGTTCTCAGCGGTTTTCCAGTCTCCTCTATTGTTTTTATCTGTTCGTCAGTAATATCCCATAATTTCAGTCTCTGCCTTGCAGCGTCTACGATTCGTTCAGTATCTTGCGAAAGCATTGTCTCGATTTCATTTTTCGTGTCTGTGTTCTGTGCTCTGTGTTCTGTGTTCTGCTTCGTCCACCTCAGTACATTTAAAAACTCCTGCTGGGTTGCCATAAGCTCAGGGCTGTAAATCTCTGCCAGAGGCGCGCCCTTTTTAACATACTTGCCGGTGTAATCAACATGGAGCTTTTCAATCCAGCCCTCAAACTTTGTATTTATGGTCGCAAGTTTTCTTTCGTCATATTCAATGCGTCCTACAGTTCTTATTATCTTCCTCATGGGCATTACTTCAGCCGCAATTGTTTTAACGCCGATCAATTGCTGTTTGTCCGGTTCGATTTCAACAGTGTTTTCTTCTTCTGCCTCCTGCGGTTGGGCGGCTTCTTTTGAAGTGGCCTCATGCTGGTGTACTTGAGAGACAAGTGACGGGGTATTAAAAAAGAATAAGAAAAAAAATAATGACGTAAAAATCATAATGACTTTTGTTTTCATGGTCCTCCCTCTCCCTCTTAGCTTCCGATTGCCGTCAATGCCTCCAGTCTTGCAATAGCTTTTTCTCTCTCGGCAAATTGTTTCCAGTATGAAAGTTCATAGTCAATCACTGCTTTCAGCGATGTTATGACCGTTATCGCCTCGACTTTTCCTGTTGAGTATCCGGCAAGCGCAGATTCAAAATTCTGATATGTCTTTGGGAGTAAACCGCTTTTGTACAAGTCCATCAATCGCTCTGATGATTCGAGCATCGAATAATTGTCCCTTATCTCTGAAGCTGTCATGAACTTCACATCATCAAGCTCATGCCTTGCTTCAGACAGAGTTGCCTCTGATTCCAGGACAGCCTGCCGCTGCTTTGTCCTGTAAAATATTGGAATGTTAATTGTGGCGGTAAGCCCCCACATGTCTTCATAGTATTTATTTTTCACAGAGTAATTCGCGTTAACCGTGAAATCGGGATAATACTCCTTCGCTGCCATTTGAACCTTTGTCTCTGCTCCTCTGATCATCCGCTCTCTGGATTTTATCTCAGGGGAATTTTCATATGCGGTATTAATCAATTCATCTGCATCGTGATCAAACAGGGTAGGGGGTAGTTCAGTCGGTCTGCCAAGAGGGGTCTTTACATCTTTGCCCAATGTGTTATTAAGCATTGCTTCGAGGGATTGCACTCTCTGTTTCAGCATCTCCTCTTTTTCCATGAGCATGTATTTCTCGGTCTGCGCCATTAATATTTCCTGCTGAGGAGCCATTCCTGTTGAATACCGCGCAAGCGCCGCATCTTCAATCTTTGTAAAAAGCGCGGTCATCTCTTTTGTAAGATCTATACTTTTATTGGCGAGAAACAATTCGTAATAAAGCTCTTTTACTCTTGCTGTAACCTTAAGGCGTGTTGAATCCAGCAATGCTCCGATGCTCTCGGAATCTCTAAAGGCCATCTCTTTTTTTAACGATAACTTTCCCGGATATGGAAACATCTGGGAGGCAGAGAACATCCACTGAGAATCAGCCGCCATTTCATCGTTAAAGGTGTACAGGTCTTTCACACCGTCGTTTAAATAGCCGAACATGAACATGGGATCGGACAGACTCTCTGCCTGCGGGATCCTGAATTTTGAGGCGGACCACCTTGCCTCTGACATGAGAATTTCGTGATTGTTTTTCAGAGCCTCGTCAATCAGAGGCTGAAGTTTCAATTCATCGGCGAAGGCGGGGGTTAGAAAAAGGAGCACAGAGCATAGAACACAGATCACAGACAAAAACCTCCCTCCCCCTTGATGGGGGAAGGTAAGGGTGGGGGTGAATGTCTGGATTCTGTGTTCTGTCATCTGACTTCTGACTTATTGCGCATCCACGCTGAACTTCGCTTTAGATGTTTTATCGCCACGGGTTATTTTTATAGCGATATTCCACGAACCGGACATAGAGATATCCATGGTTGCTTTATACTCTTCACCCTTTAATTCCGCATCTGTTTTGTAATCCATGGCGGGCATACCGGGCATGGCCGGCATACCATATTCAATCACAACCTTTGCGTCAGTAACATATTTGCCTGATTTGTCTTTAATTTCGATCTCCATATTGTTCTTTCCGACAACCGGCGGGTTTTTGTCAATTTTTATTTCAACATCATAATCGCCGGCCTTTTTCTTGACCTCATAATCCTTTGCATAAGCTGCTCCGCACATTAACAACAGGCTCACTAAGACAATTAAGACCTTCTTCATCTTCTCCTCCTTTTGTTAGTTGTTTCAATTATACCTAAAATAATGCAAATGTTTGAAGAAATAATGAAGGAAATATGAAAAAGTTATAAAAATGCTGAAAGATGTGCAGCAAAAGGCAGGATTATTCTTACTTTGCTTTTTCCTGATGGTTATTATGGAACATATGTTTTATCTTGTCCATAAGTGTATCGGAGGTGTTGTCGCCGCTTATCTCGGCAAATTCTTTTAAGAGTTCTTTCTGTCTTGCAGTCAGTTTCTTAGGCACGTCCACGAAGACGGTTACATATTGGTCTCCTTTACCGTAACCGCCAAGTTTATTAGCTCCTTTACCCCTCAAATGAAAGACCCTCCCTGAAGGCGTTCCGGCGGGGATTTTTATGAACGTATTTTCGTCAATGGTGGGCACTTCAATCTCAACTCCGAGCGCTGCCTGTACAAAAGATATAGGCACTTCACAATGAAGGTCATTGCCTTTTCTTTTGAAGAACGGATGAGGAAGGACATCTATTACTACGTAGAGGTCGCCGTTTGGTCCGCCTAAACTTCCGGCTTCGCCTTCGCCGGAAACCTTGAGCCTTATTCCTGTATCCACGCCGGGAGGAACTTTAAGAGAGACAGTCCGTTTTTCTCTAATCTTGCCCTGTCCCTTGCAATCGGAACATGGGTCTGTGATTATACTGCCTGTGCCTCCGCACCTGCCGCATGTCCTTGATATTGAGAAGAAGCCCTGCTGGAGTTTTGTCTCTCCGGAACCTTTGCAGGTAGTGCATGTATCAGGACCCTTGCCGGGTTTAGAACCGGTTCCATTACAGACAGCGCAGTTCACCCATCTTGGGATAACGATCTCTTTTCCAACGCCAAAAACAGCTTCTTTAAGATTCAACTCAAGGTCGTAACGGAGGTCTTGCCCCTTTGAAGGGCGTCTTCTTCTGCTTCCCCCTGCAGCGTTACCAAAAAAATCGCCAAAAATATCGAAGATATCCTCGAAGTTGGAGGAGAAATTGCCAAAGCCTGCTCCCATGCCTTCAGCAGTGCCAAAGTTATCATAATTGGCTCTCTTCTGAGGATCGCTTAAGCAGGAGTAAGCTTCATTTATCTCCTTGAACTTTTCTTCGCTGTTTTTATCCCCTGGATTTCTGTCAGGATGGTATTTAAGGGCGAGTCTCCTGTAAGCTTTTTTTAAATCAGCTTCAGAGGCATTTCGTTCTGATTCGAGTGTCTGATAATAGTCTTTCATTTACGTTTAAAATGGGAAGTAAGAACTGAGAACTAAAAAGTTAAAGTTTGTTATTTCTTAGTTCCGAGTTCCCAGTTCTTAGTTTTCAGTTGTCTTTCTTGTCCGTTTCCTCAAACTCAGCTTCTACCACGTCTTCTTTTTCCTTCTGTGTTCCGCTTGATGCACCGCCAGTATCGGCTTCTGTCTGATGAGCTCCGGCGGACTGCGTTTTATACATCTCTTCCGCGATCTTGTGAGAGGCTGTGGTCAGTTCTGTGATCGCTTTTTTGAGTTCATCTGCATCACGGGCTGAGTCTTTCAGTCTTTTGCAATTCTCAAGAGCGTTCCTGACCTTCTGCTTTTCATCCTCTGCGATCTTATCTCCATGTTCAGTTAATGATTTTTCAACTGTATATATTAGAGTGTCTGCTTCATTAACCGTTTCTGCAAGACGGCGTCTCTTTTTATCCTCTTCCGCATGAGACTCGGCATTGCTGGTCATGCTCTTTATCTCTTCTTCAGAGAGCCCGCTTGATGCGGTGATTCTGATTGACTGCTCTTTCCCTGTGCCCTTATCTTTTGCTGAAACATGGAGTATCCCATTGGCGTCTATGTCGAAAGTCACTTCTATTTGAGGAATGCCCCTTGGCGCCGGAGGTATCCCGATAAGTTCAAAGTTGCCAAGCATTTTATTGTCTGAGGCCATCTCCCTTTCGCCTTGGCATATTTTAATGGTAACAGCGGGCTGGTTATCTGCCGCGGTTGAGAATGTCTGGCTTTTCTTTACAGGTATGGTTGTGTTCCGTTCGATAAGCTTTGTAAATATGCCGCCGAGGGTCTCAATGCCGAGGGAGAGGGGGGTGACATCAAGCAAAAGAACATCTTTCACGTCGCCTTTAAGCACACCAGCCTGTATCGCCGCGCCTGCTGCTACAACCTCATCAGGGTTAACAGCTTTTGAAGGCTCTTTCTTAAAGAACTCTTTAACCACCTCCTGAACTTTCGGCGTCCTTGTCTGCCCTCCAACCAGGATTACTTCATCAATATCCTTCGGGTTTAATTCTGCATCGGCAAGAGCCTTCCTGCAAGGCTCAATGGTTTTTTGAATAAGGTCTCCAACAAGCTGCTCAAATTTGGCACGGGAGAGTTTCATCAGCAGATGCTTTGGACCGCTTGCATCTGCGGTAATAAAAGGAAGATTAATCTCTGTATCCATCGCCGATGAAAGCTCGATCTTTGCCTTTTCAGCGCTTTCCTTAAGTCTTTGAAGGGCCATCTTGTCGTGGCTGAGGTCAATGCCGGACTCTTTCTTAAATTCTGAAACAAGCCATTCCATTATAGCGATATCAAAATCATCACCTCCGAGGAATGTATCTCCGTTAGTGGACTTGACTTCAACAACCCCTTCGCCGATTTCAAGAATAGAGATGTCAAATGTTCCGCCGCCAAGGTCAAAAACAGCTATCTTCTCTTCTTTCTTCTTATCCATGCCATAGGCAAGGGAAGCGGCAGTCGGTTCATTTATTATCCTTAGAACATTCAGCCCGGCTATTTTCCCGGCATCCTTGGTTGCCTGGCGCTGACTGTCGTCAAAATATGCCGGAACTGTTATTACTGCATCGGTTACCGGCTCACCAAGATAATCTTCAGCAGCCTGCTTGAGCTTCTGGAGGATCATGGCTGATATTTCCGGCGGAGAGTATGTCTTCCCGCGCGACTCAACATGTGCGTCACCATTTGAGGCGCTGACTATCTTGTACGGGAGTTTCTTTTCTGCTGTTTTTGCTTCAGGGGAATTAAATTTTCTACCCATAAGCCTTTTGATTGAGAAGACGGTATTTTCAGGGTTTGTTATAGCCTGTCTCTTGGCAACCTGCCCGATTAATCTTTCGCCTTTTTCAGTGAAGGCAACTACAGAGGGAGTGGTTCTTGTTCCTTCCTGATTAGCTATTATGAAAGGTTCACCGCCCTGCATTACTGCTACCACTGAATTGGTTGTCCCAAGATCTATTCCAATGACTCTTCCCATAATTATTTATTCCTCCTCTTTTATTTCTGATTTATTTAGTTCTTTCGGTATTTTTTTGGATACGCCTACAAGGGGTGCTCTTAATAACCTATCTTTCAACATATACCCTTTTCTAAACTCTTCAATAACGGTATTCTCGTCAACTCCATCATCTTCTATTTGAGACATTGCATGGTGAATATTTGGATCAAAGGGTTTTCCAATGGCATCAATACTAACTAAACCGTACTTTTCCATTAAGGTTTTCAGCTCCTTCAAAGTCATCTCAACCCCTTTAGCCAGCGGGTCTGAAACTTTATCATCCGAAGAGTGTTGAAGCGCAAGTTCGAGATGGTCAATGACAGTAAGAAGATCTTTCAGAAGACTTTCATTTGCATATTTAAGTTGATCTTCTTTTTGTCTTGAGGCAAATTTTTTATAATTTTCAAATTCGGCGTAAAGCCTGAGATATTTGTCATTCTGCTCTGAAAGAGATTTTTTTAATGCCTCGATGTTATTTGACCTCTCCGTTGTCTCCTCAAGAGGTACTTCACTATAGGCTTCTTCCTTGTCTATATCATAGACAACGTCGTCATTTTCTTCTTCCGTCATAAAAAATCTCCTTATTGTGATTCTGATAAAACCTTTGTCAGAGTCTTTGCTGTTCGATCAACAATAGGTATTAATTCTTTGTAATTCATTCTTGTAGGTCCGATTATCCCGATTGTTCCGCGGGCATCCATGCCGTCAGTATATGTTGAGACAACCATGCTCAACTTTTTCATTGATGGGATTATATTTTCTAATCCTACAAAAACCTGAACCCCTTCAGAACTATCCACCTGAGCAAGAAGCTTTAGCATAAGGTGTTTGTCTTCGATAGCTTTCAAGATATCCTTTATTTCATTTATATCTGCAAAATCCGGCAGGTTGCTTGCGCCAGTGAGCCCCTCCATTAGCATGTCTTCATTTTCCATACTGATCAATTCTTTACATACCATTAGTGATTTGGCTATCAGTCTGTCGCAGATTATGCTTTCTCTGGACAGTTGGTATGCAACTCGATCCTTAACTTCACTTAATGATATGCCTCCAAAGCTTATGTTCAGGTAATTAGTTATCTTGTCAAGGTCCCTCTGCGTATAAGCTCTTTCAAGGTCTATTAGTCTGTTTTTAACGGTACCATCTCCAAATATCAAAATGCTTAGGGCCTTATTGCTTGCATATTTAATAACCCTGATATGTTTCAGCGTCCTGTCTTCTGATTTGGGAGGAGTTACTATGCCGAGATAACTTGAAAAGAATGAGAGTGTTTTTGATGTTTCATTTATAAGCCTTTGCAAGTCTTTTTCGATACCGCGCAGCCTGTGGAAGAGTTCGTGTACTATTGCTTTGTTCATTGAAAGGGAGTACTCTTTTAGCAGTGTGTCAACGTAATGTTTATATCCTCTTTCTGTAGGCACTCTTCCCGCAGAAGTATACGGTTGAGTTATATAACCTAATTCCTCCAGCGCCGCCATTATATTTCTGATAGTGGCAGGCGACAGGCCAAAAGAAAAACGCCTGGTAACCATGGATGAGCCTATAGGCACATTAAGATCTATATAACTCTGAATTATTGCCCGAAGTATTCTTTCGGTTCTTTCGTTAAGTTCACTCATCTGGTTAGCACTCTTCGCAGTAGAGTGCTATAATAGCAACAAAGCTAAAATTGTGTCAAGAATGCTGAGCCTTGATAATACATAATAAAATTAGGTGATTATAAAACTTTTGGTACCGTTTTACAGAGTTTTTCAACTAACAGGGTGAATATGTCATTGGCTCTATTATTGTATCTGAATTCCATCTCTTTTAAGTACAAAGGGAACTTCTCTTTG
>JBFLVX010000037.1:0-17187 GCA_040758255.1 Nitrospirota bacterium | reverse complement strand
TGATATGAATGGCTGGATAAACTATTTCCGGCAGATGCAACATATCCGGCGTTGGCAGCGACTGGATTGGGGCGTCCGGTGATTGGATAACCACAACAGCAGGTAGACCCTGAGTCCGGAATGTCGAAGTTGTCCGAACGAACAACCTCCAGGCAAGTTATGAACCATAAAGATCATAAGAAATATTAAAGATCGTATCCAGCAGCTCAGGGGGAAAACCGAGAAGCCTGCAAAGGAGCGTCCTTTGCAGGCTTCTTTAAATTTCTCAATAATTCGTTCGGTATTTATATTTTATTTATCTTAACCCTTGTACTGCTGAAATCAGGGATGCCGCCGACCACATCCACCATGGGGGTATTTGCAAAGTCTTCATCAAGTCTGGTTACATAGTTAAACTGAATGCCGGTCCCGTGTTTCGGATTTGGGATAAGGCCCTTTTTATCAGCAACCTTAGTGCCGCCGAGGAAGACATAATCGGCATCTTTAATAGGCACTCTGGAAGCCCCCATCTGAGTATGTCCATAATGGTTCGATATGCCGACGCAGCCCGATCTGATTAGCTTTGTAATTTTGACCTCGCCTGAAATCCCCTCCGTATTGCTTCTGGAAACAAGCCGCACTTTATCCATATCCTTTAGACCTAATCTTTTTGCATCTCCTTCATTCATCTCCACATAATTTGTGGGGAATACCTCCATAGACCATGTATGGAGTATAGTCCTGGACTGGGTATGCAGGTTCTTCTTGTAGGTAATGACCGTAAACGGATAGTCTTTGTCAATTTCCTCAATTATCCTTCCTTTGGGTGTCATAGGTTCCGTATATTTTAGTGTACCCGAGAAGTATTCACCGGTAATTGAATTTTTAGTTGTTGCAAGTTCTTCATTGTATAGAACAACTCTCTTCAGCCCGTGCTTGTGTTTATCACCGTCAAAGACATCCTCGTAACCTTTATCGAATATACCTCCCCTTGCAAGAACATAGCAGACCTGTTTCCATTCATTCTCAGAAAGAATATCTTTATGTTTTGCGACCGGGTAATTCTTTTCAACAAAAGCAATCTCTTCCTGAGAGGCAGGGGGGACTTTAGCGCCTGTTGCAGCATTAGCAATAGCCCTTAAATAAAAGTCTTCCGCACTGTTCAGCGGATACATCTTTTCGTCTTTACCCTTGATAGCATTTTCACCAAAACCAGGAAGACCTGCTGCCTTTGCCACATCTATAAGAAATGTCTCCTCGCAGAATGGCCTTCCGTCCGATGTCTTTCCTGTCAGTGGTTCAATGGTCGGCGTACGGACCCCCGAAAATTTCAGTGCAGGAGCATGGGGATTGAGAAAGCCGTAGTGTCCCTCCGAGTATGTGACATCAGGCACAATGTAATCAGCATATATGTTTGATTCATTAATTGTTATGTCAATGGAGACATGGAGAGGCACCTTCTCCGTATTATTCAGCGTCTCTATATAGCGATAGCCGCCGGGTATCGAATAAACAGGATTAAAGAAATAAGTAAACAGTATCTTGCATGGATATGGATATTGCTGATCAATGCCGCTCATAGTCTCAACACACAAGCCGCCTCTGGAAAACGGGAACTACGGTCTCTTTGACGGATAACCATTCTTCTTGAATTCGGCTGTTTTTTCATAAGCAAATTTTTCCCTTGAAATTATAGGGCCCTGCGGTTTTTTATTGCCGGGGAAACTTTTTAAATCATAAATACCCTCGTTCCACTTAGATGCGCCCCCACCAGCCTTCATATAGCCGCCTCTGCGGTCAACACTGCCCACCATTGCATTGAGGACTGCCACCGGATAAGAGGCATAAGTACCGCTGATATAGTTACCTGCGCCGTGATACTGGGTCACCGCAGCCTTAGTGCCGTAGGATGTAAATTCCTTAGCCACCTTTTCAAGTTGAGATTTTTTTACTCCGGCTAATTTTGCATATTCGTCAAGGGTATGCTCCATGACAGCTTCTTTCATTAAACGGAAAGATGTCTTAACTACGATCTCCCCGCCGGCGGCATTTTTAATTGTTGCCCCGGCGTCGAGAAGAGCATCTTCAGCCTTGTCAAATGCAACAGTGACGTTATCCTTTTGAAGAACAACGAATGCATTACCTGCGTCATCCGTAATTGATGGATCAATATCGCTTATTCTCAGAAATTTCCTGTTGTTTTTATGCTTCTCATCCGTGATGACTAAGTGAGTTGCATTTGAATAACAGGCGTGACCTCTCTTGTCAGCAGCTGCCGGATTTGGTGCTGTAAGGAATTCTATATTATACCGTTTATTGTCTATAATCCAGCGTATCATGCCCATGGAAAATGCGCCGTCCTGTGCGGGCTTAATAGGTATCCAGTCTTCTGCATGGACGGAGGCATTAGTTGCCCGCGGGTCTACTATTGCAAATTTCAATTTGCCTTCTGAACATCTCTTGGCCACCATAGCTCCGTAAGTATTTACACCTGGCTGAAGCGCCTCATAAAAATTACATCCAAAGACAAGGATATATTCAGCACTCATCGGGTCTGCCTTAATTTCCACCTCTGTCTTTTCGGTAAATGCAAAGTTACCCATTCTGAATCCAATGCCGCATATATCTGTATGTCCGACACGATTTGCTGAGCCGAGCGATTCCTTCACAAACCTGTTGGAGAATTCCTGCCTCGCATTCTGGTCCCTGCCGCCGATAAATACCAAACCATTTCTCACACTGCCAAGCTCAGGAGCTTCAGTGGCGATTAAAGCGTCACTGTTCAGTTCCTTTATGCCCGGAACAATTCTGTCTTCACCAATATGCGCAAAGACCTTGCCTCCATTAGCGACTTCGTCTATCAACTGCTCCCACTCAATGGGTTCAAATTTGCCCGAACCCCTTTCTCCCGATCTCTTTAAAGGTCGTAATATTCTGTAAGGATTATACACATAATTCGGTACATCCTGTGATTTACCGCAGACAGGGGAAGGCAGCCCTAAAGTTTCTTTCACCGGAGTGCTGTAAGGGATTGGCTCAAACCTGCTGTTGTAAGGATGGTAGGGGTTTCCTGAATGTTTTACCAGCCTTCCGTTCTCTACAACTGCCCTCACCCCGCATCTTGCGTTGCAGCCCAGACATACCGAATGCACGACCTTAACGTCTTTATCAAGTGTTGTCGGGGCAGATTTCTGGACATTACGAGGGCTGAGCCACTTTATGGCCGCCCGCGCCTTCTCTGCGCCGAATGTGAGAGCAGCGAGGGCAGCAGCGGATAATTTAAAAAAAGAACGACGTGTTAAAGATATGCCGGACTCGATTATATCAATAATATTTCTTTTCATACGACACCTCCTTTTTTGCTCTTTCGTGATGGAACATATAAGAGGTTTGTCTTAATCTTTAGTCCAGGCTTTCTTCTCACGATGTCCGTTCTCTTGATGTACGCTGCAAACTCCCCCTTTGGCGCATTAATATCTCCAAAAATCCTTGCCTTTGGTGAACACGCCTCCACACAGGCCGGTTCAAGTCCTTGTTCCAGCCTGTTCACACAGAAATCGCACTTGTCCGCCTTACCTCCATCCTCCCCCCTATACCTCGCGTCAATAAAGCGTGCTTCATAGGGACATGCATTCACACATTCACCGATCCCCTGGCACTTGTCCCAGTCTGTGACCACGATCCCGTTGGGAAGCTTGAATGTAGCATCTATGGGACATGCCGGTACACAGGGCGGATTTTCACATTGATTGCACTGGATTGGATTATAAATAATACGTGAATTGGGGTAGTTACCATCCTCAAAAGAGAGTATCCTGGTATTGAAATGGTCAGCCAGAGTCTTGTTTTGTGCCTTACATGCAATAACACATGATTGACATCCCGTGCATCTGTTAATATCTATTACCATTCCATACTTTTGTCCTGAGTCTGGTTTGGCAGAGACCGCCTCAACCTTCTTTGCGCCCGCGAGTCCGGCTATTCCAAGTATTACCAGAAGCCCCCTTTTTAAAAAAAACCTCCTGTCAGCCATAACTTACTCCTTTCACATATTTGCATTATAGCTTCAGTGCGCTATAATGCAAATAAAAAATAAAAAAAATTTACTTCGTCTTCACAATATATTCTCTATTTATCATGTTGCCCCTTATAAAACAAATAATATTATATTATTAATATATTAATGATTATCTTTGCTTTACAGTTACCATCACGCTTCGCTCCAATATCTTTTTTCCCTCTTTAGGGGCGATGAGTTATGCCCCTTTTTTCCCCTGATCTTCCAAAACCGTTTCTTTGATTGTACTGATTTCATCTTTAATCCCTGACGTCGCCCTTTTAAAGTTCCTGATTGCCTCCCCCATCCCTTTTCCTATTTGCGGCAATTTGGTGGCCCCAAACAGGACAAAAATAATCAAGAAGACTATCACCAGTTCCTGCATTCCAAGTCCAAACATAACTCAACTCCTTTCTTTTTTTGTCCCGATAAATAAAGCTAACAGGAGCATGCTTCTTCTACAGAGATGCTGATCTGTGACGATGCCTTTTGCCCGTTCTCATCTTCAACACGAATAACTACTATATATACGCCTTGAGTGAATGTGTGCCGGACCTCTTTGCCCTCAGCGCTTTCGCCGTCGCCGAAACTCCATTGTATCGACTTTATTTTTCCACTGCCTCCGCTGATAATCGCCTTGAAATTTACAGTATAGGGGACATCTCCTCTCCTGTTTTTTACGCCTCCGATCTTTACCTTCAGCGGGCCGCCGGTTGAGACGGGTTCATCTTCAATGAGCAGACTGCCGCCAAGTCTTTTTGAGGTCTTCGATAATGCTTCCTGTGTTTTCTCGGGTATCGGCGCAATAACAGGGGGTACACCGCCTGACTCCAGGGCCGCCTGCTGTCCTTCTTCCACCCTTACCCTGTCTGTTCCAATAAAAACGACTGTTCTCCCGATCAGAGACCAGATTGTAAATTTTTTCCCGGCTTCATCAAGTTTAAGCGCAAATTCAGAGCCCTGCGACATAACTGGGACATTCCCGACCCTTATTTCAAACTGTGTAAATATATGGTCCGGGACCTGCGCCTTTGTAAATATACGCCCTTTTTCCAGGGTGACTAATGACTTTTCCAATTTTCTGTCACCCTCATAAATGACCCCGTTTATAACGAGGGTTGTCTCAGGATATATTTCCATCATGCTTCCGTTCGTCCATGTCAGGACCACCGCTGAATTCACCCCTGCTTCGATCCTGTCGTCACGCTGGATTATATCGCCTTCTTTTACCGGTCCACCGTTTCTGGTCACTGTTCCGTCAATACGGGTGACCCTTACAACCGATGCGTCCTGAGCAACTGCCGTTACAGCAAATAGCATCAAGATCAGCACAAACATATATTTGATAAACTTCATTCCTGCCGCCTCCTTAAGACATTATTTTCATGGTAGATATTCACTCTAAAATTCTAACTCTGTTCCGATTACAACCTCTGAGGCAGGATCAGCCTTCTGTCCGTCTGCCCGCCGGTAAACGTCACCGGGAATAAAATATCCAAACTCTGTAAAGCCTCTCAGCCGGTTTTTATATATTGGGAAATCAAGACTCAAATCTATCTCCCATCCGATGTCTCTTGTTTTCTCTGTTGATGTGGCCATCCCCCTGCTCCAGTCTCTTACAGGGCCATGCCCTTCATAAACACTCTCAGTTGTCCAGAGCTTTGCCACCGCGAGATTTGTTTCCAGCCTGTCGACTGGTTGAAAGTCTACAATTCCCCTTAAAAAGGTCACGTTCGCGAGATTGCTGTCCCATAAGAAGTACCCTGCCCTCAGGTCCTCACTGAAAATGTTCCCGAATTTCCTCCGGTCTTTGCAAAGCCATAGTCCGCTGAAGTCCTTTACATTATCCATTGTATCGGAATCCTCTATTTTATTGCCCGAACCGCGACCGAATTCAAGTCCTGCTGAGAAGTCCCTGATAAAGCCGACAGGCCCGAAATCATAATCACCCCTGAATAATAATGCGTATGCATCGATATCCTGTGTTTTTGTATATGAGCCGGAAAGATAAATCAGATCGATATCATAGGATATGTTTTCACCCTCACCTGAAACGGCAGCTCCTACCCACATAGGCTCAAATTGTCCGTCGCGGCTTGTCGAGGCAGCGTGAAAATCTTTATCGAGGTTCAGATCAGGGTCATCTGAATCGCCCCTGTCGTAAACCTTAAGTATGTACGGCTCTATCAGTAAATGCCGCTTTGGTTTGATGTCAAGGCTGAACAGCCAGCCGTCTAATTTATTTGCTATACCAAAAACCGCTCTCCTATCACCTGATGGAGGTCCACTTTTGAGGAAGTCCGAATAGTCACTGTATCCGCCTGAGAGTGCAATATAAGCCACGCTTGGTGAAAGCGTACCAATGGGCGTCTTGCCGAGAGGATATGTAATTTTCAAGGCATCAGCCGGACCTTCAAGTATTATTCCCCCATTGCCGAGCATTACATTCTGCCGCCCCCCCTTGAACAGGAAATCGCCTGTATATTGAAGGTAAAGTTCCCTGAAAAATGCCGCATTAACAGTATGAAATTCAGACCACCTGTCAAGGGTGCCTTCGCTGTCCTCTTTCCAGTCAAACACAAAGTTGCCTTTATCAATCAACAAAACCGTTGTAAAAGGTCCGTAAGTTGCGTCCAGTCTTACCTGTAATCTCTGATCAATATAAGTGTAATCATCATACACCCAGTGCTGCCGAGTATTATTGAGGTTAAGGTTGTTTCTCATATTCAGGCGCAGTTTGTACTTGCCGGAAAGTTCGTACTTCACCTTATCGGCAGCTTCCTCTTCCTCCTTCACCATCCTGGCTTCCTCTTTCCTGCGCCATGTCTCCATCTCTGTCAGTCTTCGCCTCGCGTCCTCATCCCGGCCCTTTGATGGTCCTTCCTCAACAACAGGCTCTCCCCACTCGCCGGTGTCCGCAGGCGGTGTTTCAACCTTCTTTTCTTCTACCGGCGATTCAACACCCTTTTCCGCTCCCTCTATTGTCTGCTTTTTGTCTTCAACGAATTTATTTATCAGAGACTCAAGCTCAGAGACGCGTTTTTCGAGCTGCCTGATCCTTTCCTTGTCATCTTCATTACTGCTTTCAACGGGAGACGCTTCTTTGGAAGGCTGCTCCGCCCATAATTGCGAAGGCATTGTCAGATATGTTAGAAGAAACAAAATTAATATAAAAATATAACCGCGCATAATTCGCTCCCCTTCACCTCCCTCCCGTCAAAGGAAGGGAGGCAACCAGTGACGTTGCATCGGGACGGTTCATTTTAAAGTTGCCCCGTAAAGCACCTTGACTTTGCTGTCAGCGTCATGGCAGTCCACACAGACAAGCCGCTCCAGCAGGGGTTTGAATATATAAGGTTTCTCAGGATGAACAGCGGCCAGATAAGTCGACTCCGATGTAAGCTCATTCCTCACGATATACTTTTTCCAGACCCCGTCCGGCTTCATCGCGGAATAAGGATGATGTATGTCACCTTCCAGCATGCCTTTTCCCACTTCTGTACGCGTCATGGCCTCATGGCACGTTACACACATCTTCTGCCTCCCGTTATATTCAGTCCTTTTTGATTCAAGATGAAGGCGGTGAGGCTGGATGACCTTTTTCCCCCTTGGGCTCCATTCAAGGATAGCATCATGACATTCCAGACATTCTTCATTGGCAACCGCCGGTTCCGCTTTTAAATTCTCCGCCCGCGCAGAGCCCTGCATGCCGGCAGTTGCAATCGCGCTTATTAAAGCGCAAAGCAAGATAAAGATTAAGTTTGTGTTGCGCATATTCTTACCTCCTCAATTTCCGACTAATGTTTTGCCCCGGAGAACATAAAAGTGATATATTCTTCCTCGGCTTTTAAATATTCCATTATCAAATATGCAATCGCCCTGTAAAAACCGCAAGATGTCTTTGCCATAATCTTTTCACAGCACTGAGAGGCCCATTTCAAAAGGTGCTCTTCCAGAAACCCCGCCTGAAGTTCGAGGCATCTCTGCAGGGCCGAGAAATCTTTTTTCATTCTCAATTCAGCCTCCATCCTGCACAGGAAGGACATAAACTCGAGCTCAATGCCGAGATGATCGGGCATCTCAATGCATTCGTTCAGGATTTCTGCTCCTGCCTTTTCATAATATTGCCTAACACTTACCGTTACCTTTCCTCCAAGCCGCATTTCTTTGTCGAGGAACACGCCTTCATGGGGGATCACGCCTGACGGTAGCGTGAACAGGGCCGCATGCTCGGCCTCAAGCTCGTTTTGCAGGTCATGCATCTCTGCGGCCTCGTTGACGAAACTCAGCATCTCGTCGTAGCCTCTGCAGTCCTTTTCGATCTTCAGCTCGGTTATGATGCTCCTGTCTCTTATCATTGAAATAAGATTTTCAGAAGGCGGCTTAAGACAAAGGCCTGCAAAGAACCTGTATGTCTCAGCCCTCTCTCCTGCTGTAATAGTTATTTCCGCATTATTCATGGTCGAATCCCTTTCGTCAAATTTTTTATTGCCGCCATCCGTTTATTGCCCGTATTAATACAGATAGGGCATATTCCCGCTTCTCCTCCGATAAAATCTATTCTGCATACAGGGCAGGTTTTCTTTTTTACCTCTATAAGCTTTGTCTCCCCGGTCTGAAGAAGCAGATTCAATTTGACCGTCTGTTTTATGCTAACTGCCTTGCGCAAACAGACCATTGAGCATGCCTGACAGTTGGTGCAGAGGGCAGGACTGAAACCGAGAGAGAAACAGCCGTCACTGTCACAGCGTGTCATCGCGCCGACAGGACAGATCGCTGCGCATGCGCCGCAACCGTCACACTTTTCAGAAATCTCAATGTCCGCCAGCATTGCATCGGCAGACGGAATGAAGACCTCTTTTGCCGGAGAAAAGGTCTTTAGAACAGCAAGCAACACATACCTCTTATTGTTCTTCACAGGAGATACAGGCTGTTCATGCGTTTCCCCGTCGGGCAGCGATGCAGCGGCAATTCCCATCATCTTTGTTCTTACACTGCCGAAAAATGCCCTTCTTGAGACATTCTTTTCCTCCCGCGCCGGTGTTGCGCTGAATGCCGCCCGTTTCACATAGACTGCATTCTTATCCAAACCGAACATGTCGAGAAGATACCCTGTCTGTTTCGTAACCTCGTCAATTTGTGATGATGCCTTTCCTGAATGACATTCACCGCAGTCCGGCTTCAGAAGCTCTGTTGCTGAAGCTCCGTTTCTCAAAGGCCCAAGAAGCAGCGCCTCTGTAAGACGTCCCAGGCACGGAAGCGTGAGGTCAGCCTTTTTATCTCCATGTGCGCATGAGAATCGGAATACGGGACCGTTGTTATCGGTAATCTTATCTCTTATCTCCTGCAAGACCGCGCTTTCGCCGCCCTCCTTCATTCTGAATGCCCCGTTAGGACATACGGAGATGCAAGCGCCGCATTCATTGCAATCTCCGGATATCTCAATGCCTGAATCTGAGATCCTGATCGCATTCAAAGGGCAAGTGTCAATGCAAAGCGAGCACCCCGATCTCGTGGTCCTCAGCTTCGTGCAAAGGAGATTTTCAACGGATATGTTTTTCTCGTTTATGATCTTGTCTACGACCTTTTCAGTTACGGACATATTCCTTTCCTCTTAAAATCCCCCCTTCCCCCCTTTGCTAAAGGGGGGGAACATCTGTATCCCCCTCTTTGAAAAAGAGGGGTTAGGGGAGATTTATCTTACTTCGTATATATCACCGAGGGCTTTGTCCCTCCTGCCCCGACCGAGACCTTCTTCGCTACCTTTTGTCTCGCCACAAAATCAGTTATCGCATTCATCTCTCCGAAGAACCTCGTCTTCGCTACACAGGTCTCAACGCACGCAGGGATGAGCCCCTTTTCGATCCTGTGCACACAGAGGGTGCACTTTTCCATTACCTTTGCCTCGGCGTTGAACTGGGGCGCTCCGTAAGGGCAGGCCCACGCGCAGTAACGGCAGCCTATGCATTTGTCCTTGTTGATGAGGACGATGCCGTCATCCTTGCGCTTGGTGATCGCTCCTACAGGACAAGCAGCCATACACGCGGGCTCGCCGCAGTGCATACAGGGCATCGGTATGAAGTAAACGCCTATGTCCGGCGTTTTCTTCGGGTCTTTGAATTCGCCCTCTTCTATCTCTATGACACGGTTGAAATCCACGCCCACCGGCGTGTTGTTCTCAGCCTTGCACCCCATTGAGCAGGCATGACAACCTATGCAGTATTCGAGGTCCACCCAGAGGGTATACTGCTTGGGGCCCGGCTTCTTGAAGCTTTCATCTATGATCTCTTGCGGCAATATCGGATTCAGTTCTGACATTTCTATCTCCTTTCCCTATATTCTCTCAACCCTGAGAGGTGAGCCGTAACTCTGAGTGCCCCCTCCTACTGGGTCGATCAACACAATGTCTTTTAAAACAGGATCAGCCATATAAAGGACATTGAGATGGAAGCCTGCGCCTACCCGTTCATCATGGCCCTGCTGTTTGCCGTTCATATACCACTTCCTGGCACCGGCCCCGAACCTGCCGTAGGAATTACAGACTGAGAACAACCCCGGCCTTATCCTGCTGGTGACCTTGATCTGGAACTTGAACCACCCTTCTCCGACGTAGTTCGGATAACAGTCTTTGTTAATCTTTGCGAAATTAGGATAGTCCGTATCGAGCTGGTGGCTGGACGGCGATTTCACCTTGACCCAGTCTCCGCTGTTTACTCCAAGCTTTTCCGCATCGGCAGGATTAATCTCCGCATAATTCTGCGGTTTGATCGAGGCCAGCCACAGATTGTTCATGGTCCTTGACTGAGTATGGAACGTGTCTTTATACGTATGAAGCTGGAACGGGTATTCCGTCAGGATGCTCTGATCAAGTGGCTGCTCTTTACAGTCTACAATGGTCCTGTACATCGGTAGGCCGTCAAAGTAGCTGCCGGTCATGCTGTTTTTGGCCGTGGCAATCTTTTCCTGATAGGTGAACAATACCCTTGTCTGTCTGCCCCCGGGGAATGAGGTATAGTCGCCTGATGAATATTTGTCCGTGTACTGGTATTTCGGCCCGGGGTTCTGGAACTTGCCACCGAGTTTTGCAAGACTGCCTTTGGGGTCCAGTCCCTCAGTAAAGTCTTTATGCTTGTAATACTCGTTCCAGTAGTCCCATGAGTTGTTGATTTCCAGGCCTTCTTCGGTTGCATTCTTGCCGAAGCCCGGCAGTCCGCATTCCTTGGCAAGCGTGATAAGGATATCATCGCCCATCTTTGTGTCAGGCCTGATCGGCTTGTATTCATGAGTAACAGGATCAAAGCTGCCAACCACCGGCTGCCTCAATCCCCATACCTGCGTCTTGACGGGCGGATATGTCTTGAAACCGCCGAGGCGCTCAAGATATTCGGTATCCGGAAGGATATAGTCACAGAGCGCGCTCGTCTCCCCCATATATGCGTCAATGGAGAACGTGAGCGGCATTGCATTCAGGTCCATCAGCGCCTCAATGACGTTCTGGTTGTGTGGCATGGTGTATGCCGGGTCATTGTAGTAATTGAGGTAAGCTTTTATCCTGTACGGATACTGCTTTCTGACATTGGCGAAAAATGCGGAGGTCACACCTCTGAATGCGGCAGCAGGAAGATACCACGGTCTGGTGGAGGTCTGCTTCTTGCCCTGATAAGGCGCCTTGCAGTCGACCCGTATGCCGGCAGGCTTTCTTCCTTTGACCGTTACATCACCTTTGTATGCAGCATGCCCTGAGATATAGCCGCCTTTTCTGTCAATGTTGTCCACGAGGATATTTATGATGCAGAGGGCCTGACCGTTATACCAGCCGTTGGTCTGCTGCACCGGACCGCGGAACATCTCGATGACCGGATGCTTTGCGGAAGTGAACTCATCTGCAATGTGCGCGATGCTTCCAGCGGGAATATCGCAAACAGCTTCACACTCTGCAAGGCTCTTTTCCCTCGCCCTTTCCTTAAGCGTACGGAAAACGGTCTTGTACTCAACGCCGTTTATCGTTATACTCGCATCCAGATCAGCGAGTCCGTCTGCCTCCTGGAACATTTTAGGTTTGCCGCCCACAAGCACGACAAAATCGCTCTCTCCGAGACCCGCATCTTTTCCGGTAAGATATTTTTTAGGCTCTTGTGTGCCGACAAGGTACGACATGTCCGTCCATGTCCGGTAACCCTTGTTTTTTGCGACCTGCTCTCCGGGGATTGAGAGATATTCTTTTTTATAACGGTTATTGTCGATCATCCACCTGATCATGCCGAGCAGGAAATAGCCGTCGGTTGCAGGCTTTAACGGGACCCATTCTCCGACGCCACTATGGACCGCCTTTGCCGCCGCATTTGTGAAGCGGGGATCAACGACCACATGTTTGAAGCTCTTTGCATACGGCCCGACTCTCTTTCCGTATTTCTGGAGATACCTGGCCCTGAGCTGCATGGGGTAATCAGCCTGTGTGACGTTTGAGCCCATACTTATCAAATAATCACAATGCTCGTAATCCGCGTAATTTCCGATTTCATAAGGAGGTAAATTCAAAGTTGCCTCTACAACACTGTAGAAGGTGCCGGCGCAGCGGCTTCAATGGTTGAGCATGTGCGGCACGCCCGCCGCATTAGAAACGAATCTCGGCGTAAGCGGCGACTGCTCGTTCCTCCCGTGTGCCCACACGAACTGGTTTCTCTTGGGCCCCCATCCGCCGGGAGGCGCCTCGTCCATATAGGCAGAGTCCTCCGGTCCCATGGGGTTTTCATTGTTAAGGACCGACTTAAGGCCTTCGACATTGCGTTTTTCTTCTCCCTTTACGTCTTTGAAGAGATAACCGCCGCCGCAGATTTCCGCCATCGCCTGCTTCCATGATATTACCTTCCATTTGCCCGACCCCCTCGATCCTGCCCTCTTAAGCGGATGCTGTAGCCTGAAGGGGCTGTAGAGCGCATAAACCCCGGCATTCCCTTTTGGACACAACGTGCCCCTGTCTTTGCCTGAGTGACCTGCATCGAGGTCCGATTCCACGACTATGTCACCCTTTGCTTCATAGTCATAGTTGTTCGGGTGATAAGGATTACCATCGAGCTTGACCAGCTCGCCCTTAGCTACCTTTGCCTGGATACCGCATCCGCCGTGGCACATAAGGCAAACGCTTCTGACTATTTTTACATCTTCGTCCACGGGATCAGGCTGGGAGCCTTTCTTGCCGATCTCTTTCTTCCACTCCGCCGCATCTGCGTCTTTGAAATTAGACACAGTCACTCCTGCCGCTATGGCAGCAGTGGAGAGCTTCAGGAAAGTCCTTCTCTTCATTTTAATCTCCATAGGAACACCTCCTTGTTATGATTAACAAAAATATATTAATACCTGCTGAATACATTTATATGCCTGATTACACACCCGCCTATATCCGACTATTAAATTTAAAGATATCTCATCCCGGGTTTATATCAACTACAAAGTGCGTAAGAAAAATAATATTCTTTTGTAGAGCAAGATCAATACCAAAAATGGAGTTCCTTGAAAATCACATGATTTCATGAGGTTTACACATTGTTATAAAACGATACGTTGCAATTGTAGAACTTGATTATCAGGCGTGTTGCATGAATTTAACTTATTGCGAGAGGAAACAAACAATAAAAAAACTATAAATCATTCTTCTAAATCCGAAGGGGATACGGGGAAGCCGTGTTCTTTGAGTTTTCTCCAGAGGGTCTCCCTGCTTATGCCTAACTTCTTCGCGGCCTCTTTCTTTTTACCGTGTGTCTCTTCAAGGACACGTCTGATGGTCTCTCTTTCAAAGGTCTTTACCCTCTCGGTCAACGGGGCGCCGTTACAAGACAATGTAAAGACATCGTGTGTTATCTTCGCTCCTCTTATTTCGTCGGGTAAACAGCACTGCTCTATCTTATTGCCCCTGCAAAGTGTTACAGCCATTTCTATGGCATGCTTTAGTTCTCTGACATTACCGGGATAGTCATAAGACACTAATGACTCCATAGATGCCGGCGCGACCGCAAGATCAGCCTTTCCAAGCTTCCTGCAGAAGACCTCTGAAAAATGCCTGACAAGCAGCGGGATGTCTTCTTTCCTGTCTCTCAGCGGGGGAATTGTAATCGGCAGGACATTTAATCTGTAAAAAAGGTCTTCCCTGAACTTCCCTGACTTTACCTCATCCTTCAGGTTCTTTCCTGTTGCATATATGGTCCTTACATCCACGGTCAAAGGTTCATTTCCGCCAAGACGCTCAAAGATGTGAGATTCGAGAACACGCAGAAGTTTTGCCTGCAGTGTAAGCGGCATGTCGGCAATCTCATCAAAAAAAATCGAGCCGCTGTCCGCTATCTCAAACTTCCCCTTCCTTCTCTGTGCAGCTCCGGTAAACGCGCCTTTCTCATGCCCGAACAGCTCTGATTCAAGCAGTGTCTCGGGAATTGCAGCGCAGTTTATCTTGATAAAGGGCCTGTCTCTTCGGATGCTTAGATTATGAAGGGCATTTGCAACCAGCTCCTTTCCGGTGCCGCTCTCACCATATATGATTACCGAAGAGTCTGTCTTTGCAACTACCTCTATTGTTTCAAAGATTTTCTGCATGGCAGGACTTGCGCCGATAATAAACTGGAATTGCTCTTTCTCTCTTATCTTCTCTTTTAACCTGACGTTCTCAAGCTCAAGCCCCTTGTGCTTTATAAACCTGTCTATGACGATGAGCAATTCTTCAGGTTCAAACGGTTTCGAGATATAATCATACGCCCCCTCTTTCATCGCCTCAACGGCATTTTTTACATCTGCAAAGGCGGTTATTATAATGACGCCTGTATCCGGAGAGGCGTTCTTTATTGACCTCAGCACCTCAATACCGTCACCGCCCGGAAGTCTCAGGTCCGTTATCACAATCTCAAACCCCTCTTTTTCAAAGAGCTTCATCCCGTCAAATCCATTCTCTGCCGTCGCAATTTTATACCCTTTATTTTCGAGAGTGTAAGAGAGACCGACCCTCATAGAAGGTTCATCTTCAATTATCAGTATTTTCATATCTAATACCTCATAAGCCGTTATCCGTCATGCCCGAAGTTTTTAATCGGGCATCCAGAACTTCTTTAAAAGACTGGATTCCCGCTCAACAGATTGCGGGAATGACGGTTCAAAGTTCGAGTTTATAGACAAAATCTAATTCTTCTTTTCATCTTGCACCGGCAATTTAATCCTGAATGTCGTCCCTGCGCCGACTTTACTGACTGCATCAATTATACCGCCGTGCTGCTCAATTATGCCCTTGCTTACGGAAAGCCCGAGGCCTGTTCCTTCTCCTACACCTTTTGTCGTAAAGAAAGGCTCAAAGATATTCGCCATTGCCTCTGGAGGTATGCCTTTCCCCGTATCTTTGAAGGAGATAACACAGAAGCCATCCTCAATCCCCGTTCTGATAGTCAATGAGCCGCCTTTGTCCATAGATTGAACAGCGTTCATTATTATGTTCATAAATACCTGGGATATCTTGTTCTCGTCAATAAATACCGGAGGTATATCGTCCGTATAGTCATTTACAATTCTGATATCTTTCTTTGAGGCGGCATAATTGAAGAATACCAGCAAACGGTTTATCATGCTGTTTATATCCACTGGCGTCTTCTCCGTAACACTCATTCGTGAGAAATCAAGGAGCTGCTCCACTATATTTTTTATCTTTTGAAGTCCGTCATTAATCGCGTCAATCAGTTTCTCCTTAGTCTGGTGTTCAGCGTTTTCTCCAATGAGGTTCTTAAAGCAAAGGGTGATGCCCCCGAGGGGGTTGTTTATCTCATGGGCAATGCCGGAAGCTAGCCTGCCGACAGATACCATCTTTTCCGTTTGACTGAGCACCTCCATAGTCTTTTTATGCTCTTTATCCGCCTCTCTTAGTCTCTGAAGCATCCAGAGGAAGCTCTTTTGAAGCTCTCCGATCTCATCGCTTCTGTCTTTAAGCAGGGGCAATTCTTGCCCCTGCCCTTCAGGGTAGATGGCCCCTACAGTCTCAATATCTCCGTATGTTTTTATATTGTCCATAACGCTTGACAGTCGTATTACCGGCTTTGCAAGCACCTTTGCCCCGATGCTTAAACCGATAAGCGCAATAACGGAGAAACCGAGGTTAATAAAAATGATCTCCTGCTTTAAAGCGTCTACGGATTTCTCAACATCGCTTGTAGAAAGTCCGAGCCTTATGCCGCCCCAGAGTTTTGTATCGATATTTAAAGGCGTTGTTATCATAAGGACCGGTTCATTAAGGAAGGTTTCTTCAGTTATTTCCGCCTTAAGAGTCGTGATCATTCGTAGTATTGATTTATCAACCTCATCTCGCTGAGAGAGATCGCTTTGGGCAAGGACCCTGCCTTCGTTGTCGGTAATCATCATATATCTTACCCTCTTGTCGCGTTCCATCAGGTTCATTATGAAATAGTCGAAATAGTCATTAATGTCCTGCTCATCCATCATGCCGAGATCTTTATACACCATCACATTCGTCAACGTAAGGCGGCTTATTTCCGCGAGAACGTTCCCCTGGTTCACTATATCTTTAATGTATAATTTTTTTTCTCTGGACAGGATAATGAAGCTTCCTATCACAGTAAAGACAAGAAGGCAGACAGATGCTACGATAATGAACTTCCCCTGAAGGCTAAACGCCCATTTGCCGAACTTCTTGAACATTAAGGTATTTGAACACCTTTGCCGCTCAAATAGCTGATCATCCTGCGTATGGAGTCGTAATCCGAGTCTTTTGCCTCGACAAATCCGTATCTGAATTCCTCGTCCCATTGCTCCATCATCTTGCGGTGTTTAGGGTTGTTATAATCTAAAGAGAGCAGCGCTTTTTTTATTGCGTTTACAAGCCCGGGGGATACGTCAGACTTCACCACTATAGGCAGTCCTGGTATTTCTTCGGAGCCTGAAATTATCCTTAATCCTTTGTCTCTAAACCTCTCAGCAACGGAATCTATGACAGCGCCCGCGTCAAATCTTCCCCTTAAAACCTCTCTTGCAACTGAATCATGATATTTGAGGTTTGTATGAGCAGCGAGATCATCAAGGGAAATTCCCGCCTCGGAGTATAGATGATACAGAGGCGCAAGGTTCCCTGATGTTGACAGCTTTGATCCAAAGGCAACGGATTTACC
>JBFLVX010000036.1:0-17199 GCA_040758255.1 Nitrospirota bacterium | reverse complement strand
TTCTTTACTGCTTTCTTCTTTTGGGGTGTTCTCTTTTTTGACGCAGCCTCTTTTTCTTCCGGCGCCTGTTTCAGGGCCTTTGGAAGAGACTTCTCAAGAATAGCTTTTAGCTCCATGGCATTCTTGGGAGCATAGCCAAAGGCGTCATTGTTGAAATACATATATACATCCTTCCCCTGCTTCATATACTCCTTTATCCTCTTTGCATCTTTTTGTAACTGCTCCATAGTATAATTTGACGCATATTTCCCTTCTTCTCCCAGTCTCTGAAAATATACGAAATTAGCAGTAACCGGCACTTCGTCGGAATAGTCAGGCCAGTCAGACATGCAGACAGCTATATTAGCGGCTGACAGGATCTTGAGCACTTTTTTGTTGAGCCAGTTTTTATTTTTGAATTCAAAGACATGCCGGACAGGATACTGTCTCAGAGCTTCGATAAAGTCTTCAAGGCTCCGGAGATTCACCTTTAAATTCGGGGGAAGCTGCCAAAGGACAACTTCGAGCTTCTTGCCGAGAGGGGTGGTGATATTAAAGAAGGTTGAGAGAGGCATCTCAACGTCCTTTAGTTTTTTAATGTGAGTTACAAAACGGCTTCCTTTGAGGACAAAGGAAAAATCAGGAGGCGTATCTCTATGCCATTTATCAAAAGCCTCCTTCTTTAGGAGCCTGTAGAAGGTTACATTCAACTCAACAGAATTAATCTTTGAGGCGTAAAAAGGCAGCCATTCTTTATGAGGGAGGTCTTCAGGATAAAAAACCCCTCTCCATGAATCATACAGAAATCCGCTGCAACCTATACGGTACTTAGGCATACGATATAAGTATACATCTAAAAAAGAAAAATTTAAACAAATATTTAATAAATCGCCTAATAACAAATACTGCTTTATAAAATAAAACCCTGCCAGTTTTTGAAAAGTTTGAAATTCCCGGCGGTTCTGTTACACTATTTCGATTTAAGAACTTCAAATTTTCTATGAACGCGCCTTGATATTATTTAATATTATTTAATATTATCAATAAGTTACCACAACATCTATGGATAATATGCTCTTTAAAAAAGCCGAAGATGCCGCTTCAAATACTCCTGACCCTTTGTCAGCGGGGAAAAACCTCATAAGATTCTTTGAAAGCAACTCGGAAACATATGACTTCCTGCCGTACATTAATGAGACAGCTTTACTCTTTGCCTCAAGCCAGTTCCTCTCCAATTATTGTATCGGCAATCCGCAGGAACTCCTCTCAGCGCTGAAGGAGATGGATATTGATATCACCGGAGAAGCGCTGAATGAAAGAGCTGAAAAGGAACTGCTATTTTCTGAAAGCCGCGATATCAACTCTATGATGAAGGGCATAAGGCTTTTTAAGAAACGCCATCTCCTGCGGATAACCCTCCGTGACCTCGCAAAGAGGACGGATATCATCAGTTCCATGAATGAACTTACCCGGCTTGCCGAGGTCGTTATCTCCACAGCGCTCAATTGGGCAATGAAGCTGAATATTGAGAAATTCGGAGAGCCGTCCGATGAAGGGCTCTCTCTCATAAGCTTCGGGAAGTTAGGCGGCGGGGAGCTTAATTACAGCTCTGATGTTGACCTTATGGCTGTTTACAGAACTGAAGAAGGGCAGACATCAGGAGTAACAGGCCCGGCCGGCGTGACAAGAAACAGGCTGAGCAATCATGAATTCTTCTGCAAGGTGGTGGAGCTCTTCAGCAAACTCCTCTCCTCGCATACTGAGGACGGCATCGCTTACAGGGTTGACCTTAGGCTCAGGCCGCAGGGGCAGAAGGGCGAGCTTGCATTGCCGCTCAGCTCATATAAGACATATTACGAATCATGGGGGAGGACATGGGAGAGGATGGCGCTCATAAGGGCGCGTCCTGTTGCAGGAGACACATCCCTTGGAGAAGCCTTTATTCAGAGTATATCGCCCTTTGTATGGAAAGAGACTGTTGACTTTACGGAGATAGAGGAGATAAGGGGGCTTAAAAAGAAGATAGACTCTACATTTACAGAAGATGACATAAAGCGCGGCTACGGCGGCATAAGAGAGGCCGAGTTCTTTATACAGACATTCCTTTTGATCTACGGCGGGCAGGAGAGATCGCTGAGAACAAATAATTTTCTCCATGCGATTGATGCCCTTCAGAAGATGGAGAAACTTCCGGCGCAGGATCTGATGACGATCAGGGATAATTACCTATATCTCAGGCGTCTTGAGCATTACCTCCAGATGAAGGACGACCTTCAGACGCATAAACTCCCCTCATCCGAAACTGAAGAGCTTGCGCTTGCCAAAAAGATGGGCTTTGCATCCAGAGATGATTTTATCTCAAACCTGAGGCTCAGGCGGATTCAGGTAAAGAATATGTACAACACACTACTTGGAACCGAGGAGGATGTCTATGCAGAGACCCTCACCGTGCTTGAAAGGGGGCTCTCCGATGAGGAGATGGCAGGGTATCTTGCCTTCAGGAACATCCGCGATATTGATTCAGGCATAAAACATATGAAGAGGATCAGAGAGCAGATAACTTCATTCAAGACACAGGGTGAAAGGGCTGCATTGAAGAAGGTTGTTCCTGAATTTCTTGAGAAAGCGTTCGGCTCCGAGAGCCCGGATAGGGCGCTCTCAGGCCTTGACAGCATCCTGCCGATACTCGGGCAGAGAGAGGCATGCCTTAGCGGCATAGCAGAGCAGAAGAGGCTGGTTGAGATTATCGTCAGGCTCTTTAGCCTTAGCCCGTATCTCTCAGCAATATTCCTGAGCAATGAAGGTTATCTTGGGAGGCTCATCGAGGGACTGCCTGCAAAGAAGAGCCTCAATGATCTCATGGAGGAATTGAGAGGCAACATCATTGGTAAACCTGATTTTCTGAATCTTCTTGAAGAATACAAGAGGGCTGAGGAGCTTAGGATTTGGATATTATTCCTCATGGGGAATATAAATGTAGAGGATCTCTTCAGGCATCTCTCTCACCTTGCCGAGGCAGTGATACGCATCATCATGAAGAGCCTTGAAGTGAAGGAAGGCATAACTGTAATAGGCTTCGGGAAATTGGGCGGAAGAGAACTCAACTTCGTCTCAGACCTTGACATAATCTTTGTGACAGAGAGGCTGGATAGAGATTCTGAGGCTCAGGCTGTCTTAAAGAGCCTTACAACATATACAGACAGAGGTATGCTCTATGATGTTGATGTCAGGCTCAGGCCTGACGGCACAAAGGGGAGCCTTGTGAAAGACATTGAAGGTTACAGGAATTATTATCTGAAAAAAGCGCATGCGTGGGAGCTTCAGGCGCTCCTCAGGGCAAGGCCTGTTGCAGGCGATATGAAGTTAGGGAGGGAGTTTCTGAAGATGGCGTCTGCTGTTCTCATAGAGAGAGGGCCTTCCGTAAGCAAAAAAGATGTTGTTGAGATGAGAGAGAAGATCACGCGCGAACTTTCAAGAGAGGCGGAGGGGATTGACATTAAGCTCGGGCCGGGCGGGATTGAGGAGATAGAGTTTTATATCCAGCATCTTCAGCTTCATAACGCTAAGAAACATCCTGACATACTTTTGCAGAACACTGCATCGGCGATAAAGAGGCTTGGTAAACGGAAGATCCTGACCGGAGAGACAGAGGAGGCACTGTTGAACTCTTACGCATACTTCAGAAAACTTGAAACCTTTATGAGGATGAATGATATCAATACAGTTGCCGAAGGCTCTGATGTCACAAAGATCGCCGGCCTCTTTATGGAGCATGGCAGCACAGAAGAATTTCTCTCTTATCTGAGGGCGGCAAGAGAGCGAGTCCTCGCTGTAGTAAAAAGCGGGTTAAGATAAACTGCATATGCTGATAGATTTAATAATAGGAATACTTGGAATCTTATTTTATATATATATCTTCTATATCATCTACAAATATTCATATACTTTAAAACCTCATGGATATAGAAGCAGTGATGATTCGTGGTATTCCGGCGGCGGATTTGGCGGATCAACAGGCGGTGGTTTCAGAGGCGGCAGTGGGGGGTTTGGTGGAGGTGGTGGCGGCGGATTTGGTGGCGCTGGAGCAACTGGCAGATGGTAACGGCCGAAAAAATATTAGCATGCGGAATTGATGATATTGAACCTCACGGCGATATTGGGTTAAAGGACATGGCATCGGGAAGAAAGAAATAAACCTACCCGCCGCAGAGACGGCTGGGTAATTAAGAAATATTTACCATACAAAGCAAAAACTTAAGCTTTTCAGCACGTGTCCTGTAATTTTCTTGACATATAAGAGAGGACAGGAATAAACTTCTCTAACATGCGGAATAAATATAAAAATGAATGTGATGCATTGGAAATTGCAGGCAAAGCAAGATAGGATTCTTTCGTGAATAAACATATCATAACTAAAATAAAAAACAATTTTAATAGAGATGGGCTGAAAAAAATTCCATCCTTTTTAGCAATTAAATTTACTCAAAAAAGTTTTAAGTTTTTTGAAAAATACTTAAAACTGCATTTAACTCCGGTACACTTTTATTCTCCAGTGCCAACTACATACGAACTGAATGAGCAAATCTACAATAAAATATTTGACTGCGCTGGCATCGATTTTAATATAAACGAACAGATGACCTATTTAGATCAAGTTCATTCTAAATATTGTGACGAATATAAGCCAGCAGTTAATCTGAACAGAATCTCCCAGGTGGACTCTTTTATTTTATATTCAATCATTCGAGAAAAGAAGCCCAAAATAATGATCGAGATTGGTTCCGGCGAATCCACCAAAGTGAGTTTAGCAGCGTTAAATGTTAACGAAAGCGAAGGGGTTCATTGTAAATTCTATGCAATCGAACCATATCCCGAAAAATTCTTAAA
Source organism: Nitrospirota bacterium (assembly GCA_040758255.1). Taxonomy (GTDB): domain Bacteria; phylum Nitrospirota; class Thermodesulfovibrionia; order UBA6902; family UBA6902; genus JACRPZ01. The sequence goes on along the minus strand of JBFLVX010000036.1, from coordinate 12,333 downwards.
AGAAATAAAAAAACAAAACTTTAATTTAATCGAAAGTGTCTTGCAGGATGTAGACATAAATATGCTGAAGTCGGCTGATCTGTTATTCATTGATTCAAGTCATGTTTCCAAAATAGGGAGTGATGTAAACTATGAAATTCTAGAAATAATCCCCAAGCTCAAAGTCGGGGCGGTAGTGCATTGGCATGATATTATGATTCCTACAAACTATTGGAAACGATGGATAGACGATGGAAACATGTTTTGGAATGAATCATATATGGTGCATGCCTTCATGTTATTTAATAATTCATATAAAGTTATATGGTCTTCAAGATACTTGCAAATTAATAAACCAGATGAATTAAAAAAACGATTCTCTTATTTTAATCTTGAGGATTATAATCAACAGATTACATCTTTTTGGATTGAGAGAATCAAGTAAAGAGATGTATAACAGAGTTGAGCGGTATCCCTCACGGATTGTGCTGTATAAAAAATCTATTAACTTGTCCCCTATAGCTGACTCGCGCGGGGGGACGATCCGTTTGAGACTGACGACCAACAGCCGCAACTCAACTGCCTCATTCCTCCTGCGTTTGCCTTCTTCATAGCTTTTTCCCCATCTTTTGATTATTCTGTTTTATAATTAAACACCCCGATGCAAGGCTTCGGGATTTTCTTAATTACTATGCTTATTCACAGAACAATATTTAAAGAACTATTCATAAACTTCATGACCGTCATACTCTCCCTGTCGGTCATACTCTTCATGGAGAGGTTTGTGAGGCTTACTAGGGTCTTTATGGGAAAAGGCACAGAGGTCATAGATATAGCCAAGGTCTTCATATACCTTCAGCCATCCATACTGCTGCTTTCCTTACCTATGGCAACGCTCATAGCTATCTTCCTTACTTATGGCAGAATGGCTGCTGACAGCGAAATAGTCGTGCTTAAAGGAAGCGGGATGAGTTTTTCTCAGATATCCGGAGCAGCCCTTATGCTTTCAACTGCGGGTTTCTGCGTCATCCTCTTTATCAGTCTCTACCTTTCGCCGCTCAGTATGCAATACTTTAAACGCACACTGCATGAAACAATTACCAAGAAGGCCTCCATGATCATGGAAGAAGAGACATTTACAGAGGTCTTTAAAGACACTGTTGTTTATATTAAAAATATTGCTTCCAAAAACAGGTTTAAAGGAATTTTTATCTACAGGGATTCAGGCGCATCCCTGAAAGATCCGGTTGTAATTGTTGCTGAGGATGGCGCATTAATTTCAAACCCGAAGGAAGGGATGATAAAACTCCTTCTGAATAAGGGCATAATCCATACAACCAGCCAAAAAAGCGCATCAGAAATTTCATTCTCCAAGTATGACTTCGTGCTTACGACAGGGATAGAACGGTCGGAAGATACAAGATCGGATGAGATAGCGCTCTTTGACCTTTGGAAGGGGCGCAAGGATAAGGTGTTATGGGATATTGAATTGAACAGAAGATTTGCCATTCCTTTTGCCTGCCTGATCTTCGGCATTCTTGGCCCGGCGCTCTCAAGCAGAATGGGAAAGATGGGACGTCTCGGCGGTTTTTCATTCAGCCTCTCTCTCCTTATCTTCTACTATGTAATGCTTATCATAGCGGAAGGGCTGGCAAAGGCGGGGAAGGTCACTCCGTTCTGGAGCATCTGGACGCCGAATATGATTTTTGGCGCTATCGCCGTTCTATTCTTCCGGCTCTCGCATCAGGACAGTCCGGCTAAAAGAATTTAAACCGGAAGAAGCTTATAACTTATGAAGATACTTACAAGATATTTCCTAAAAGAATTTTTCAAGTTCTTTTTCATAGTGCTTTTAGGCTTAACAGCAATCTCTCTGGTTGCGGAATTTTTTGATAAGGTTGATGAGTTTTACGCAAAAGAACCGCCGGTGTATCTGATACTCGAATACCTGCTGCTTCAATCGCCGAAATTCATACTGTACGCATCGCCGATGGCGTCGCTGCTTGCCATACTCATCACTATCGGAAGGGCCTCAAAATGGAAAGAGACTATAGCGGTAAGGGCCTCCGGAGGAAGCATAAAAAAACTCTTTTCATCATTTCTTCTGCTCGGAATTTTTATAAGTCTATCGGCATTAATTGCCGGCGAGGTAATAGCGCCGGCATCCATTAAAAGGGCGGCATGGGTAAGAAATGTAAAGATACTGAAGCAGCAGCCTAAAATCATATACAGGGAAAAGGCGATCTGGCTTAGAGGGCTTGACGGAAGCCTGATCCGGGTCAGGGACTTTGTTGATGATAAGGACAAGATATTGGATGCAGGCATTTATATATTTAATGACTCCTTCGGCCTGGATAAGAGGATTGAGGCAAAAGAGGGCAAATGGAAAGGCAGCGCATGGGAGCTTAACGACGTCACTATCTTTGATTTTAAGGAGAATACCTTCTCAAAACTTGAATCTTACACCACCTCAACCCTTGAGGAGCCGAAGATCTTCAGGGAGGAGATGAAGCAGCCTGAGGAGATGGGCTTCGCAGAGCTCTATAATTACTACAGCAGGCTTGAGAACGCAGGCTTTAAGAACCTCAAGTATATGGTGCGTCTTTATGAGAAGTTAGCCTATCCCGCGGTCAACTTTATCATGATCCTCTTCGGCATAGCCATCTCGTTAAATACGAAGCTGGGCGGCGGTATAAAGGCTGCGAGCCTTGGGATTGGCATCAGTGTCCTTTACTGGCTTGTCTATTCGATAAGCATCTCTCTTGGAACCACAAGCGCAATCCCTCCGTGGTTTGCTCCGTTCATAGCTCCTGTTCTATTCGGTATTGCCGGATCTGTTATGTTCCTTAAAATAAAAGAATAACAACGGGCTAAGATCCGGTTAGCCCCTGTTTTTCCTTATATACTCCGTGACTATTTTCCTGTAAGCTTTATGAAGAGCCTTTGTTACGCCTGCTGATCTGACATTGAACCTCACGTCATCAAGCTCCTTAACCGGCATAATCTCCATAGTCGTGTTTGAGATAAAGGCCTCATCAGCTTCATATATCTCATCCGGCCTGAACCGGCCTTCCTTAACCTTAAAGCCCATCTCCTTTACTATGTCAATGATTATCCTTCTCGTTATCCCGTCCAGAATCCCGACTTCAAGCGATGGAGTGAAGATGATATTATCTTTCACAAAGAAGACATTACTGATCGTGCCTTCCGCGACATATCCTTTGTAATTAAGCATTACAGCTTCATAAGCGTCCTGCTCTATTGCCTCTGTCTTTGCAAGCACGTTGTTTAAAAAGTTCAGGGATTTTATCTGCGGGTCAAGTGCGCCTTTAAAATTTCGTCTTGTGTTTACAATTGCGACCTTTACGCCTTTATTATGATACGAAGGAGGATAACCCTTGAAAGGGTTAGCGATTATCACGAATGTCGGCTTCGGGCAGAGGCGCGGGTCAAGTCCTATCGGCCCGGCTCCTCTTGAGACCGTTATCCTCACATAAGCCTCTTTCAGCCTGTTTGCCTGAATCGTATCATACGCTGCTTTCCTTATCTCTTCCCGTGTTTTCGGGAGCTTCAGTTTAATGAGTGATGCGGAATGTGAGAGCCTCTCAATGTGCTCATCGAACTTAAAGAGAACGCCGTCATACGCCCGCAGCGTCTCATAAATGCCGTCGCCGTAAAGAAAGCCGTGATCAAAGACAGAGACAACAGCTTTGCCCTTTGGGACAAGCATGTTATTCAGGTATATCATGGAATCAGTTTATCACGGCAGAGCCGCATTTTCCACTTTGATAGGCAGAACTTTTTTTATTCCCGCTTTGGTATGGTAAAATTTAACAGAAATTTATGAAGTGGATTAATAAACGATTAATTTTAGAATTCGTAAAGAGAGACTTTGAGGAGAGGTTTGCCGGCTCAATGCTCGGCAGCCTCTGGTCTTTTATCGGGCCCCTTGTCAACATCTTGATCTATACGATAATATTCTCTAACATTATGAGCGCCAGACTCTCGGGTGCTGAAGGCAAATTTTCCTACAGCATCTATCTCATCTCGGCGCTTCTCCCATGGACAGCCTTCTCAGTGACCATATCAAGATGCACAACAGTCCTCATAGACAAAAAGCACCTGATATCAAAGATAAATATAGCATTCCCTTCCATGCCGCTCTACATAAACCTTTCCGAGACAGTCACATTATTCATATCTGTCGCGATTTTCTCCGTTTTCCTTATAGCCTCCGGGCACAACTTCTCGGAATACTCCCTGCTTCTTCCGTTCATATTCATGCTTCAGCAGCTTCTTGCTTACGCAATCGGGCTGACGCTCTCCCTTCTCACGGTATTTATCAGAGACCTGAAGGAGATAGTCGGCATAGTATTGCAGATATGGTTCTGGTTTACGCCGATCGTATATGTTAAGGACATTCTGCCCGAGTTTGTAAAGGAGATCATAGTCTTTAATCCTGTCTTTATCCTTTCTGACAGCTATCAGAGCATCTTTTTATGGAACAGGCTTCCTGACATACCGCATCTCGTAACCCTCACGGCTGTAACCTTTCTGCTCTTGACCTGTTCCTATCTCATATATATAAAGCTTGAGTCTGATGTGAAGGATTTCCTATGATTTATCTCCTGATAAGCATTGCGGCCATATTATTTCTCTATCTTCTTTTAATCTTTCTGGTTATGAAGAGGGTGATATCATGGGGATACAAGTCTCTTATCTACGGGCTTCTCACATTTATCATGCTTGTCAGCATATTCCTGACATTCGCCTGCTATGAAAAGAACTGGAAAGAAGGCAATCGCCTGAATAAAGAGTCATCGGCACAGGGGTTTAAATATGATAAAGGTTGATAATCTTCACAAGACCTTTAGGCTGTATCATGATCCAAAAGACAGGCTTAAGGAGATATTCCTGAGAAGGGTCTATTCAAGGGAGATTACAGCCCTGAAAGATCTGACCTTTCAAGTTCAGGAAGGCGAGACGCTCGGCATAATCGGCGAAAACGGGGCGGGCAAGTCAACGCTCCTTAAGATACTCACGGGTATTCTCCTGCCTACAAGCGGCAAGGTTCAGGTTGACGGAAGTATCACTGGCCTTCTTGAGCTTGGGACAGGGTTCAATCATGAATTCACAGGCATGAAGAATATATACATGAACGGCCTTCTCATCGGCATGAGCAGGGAGGAGATAGATAAGAAGATCAAGAACATAATTGAATTTACGGAACTTGGAGAATTCATAAGAGAGCCGATAAAGACCTACTCCTCAGGCATGCTCATGAGGCTCGCCTTCTCCATTGCCATACACGCTGAGCCGAGCGCATTCGTCATTGATGAGGCGCTCTCAGTGGGGGATGCGTATTTTCAGCAGAAGTGCATGAAGAGGATAAAAGGCTTCAGGGAGGCAGGCGGCTCCATCATCTTTGTCTCCCATGATCTAAATGCCGTAAAGATACTCTGCGACAGGGCGCTGCTTTTAAGCCGCGGAGAGGCTGTTGAAGAAGGTTCGCCGGAGAAGGTAATCAATACCTATAACTTCCTCCTTGCCAAAAAGAGCAAGGGAGAAGAGGTAAAGTTTGAAAGTGATGGAGAAAAAAAGTCTTATGGTAATTTTAAGGTGGAGTTCAGGGAGGTTGAGTTCCTTAATGAACAAGGGGTAGACTCACGGGTTTTTGTATCAGGTGAGTTTGTAAAAATTATCATCCGTCTTAAAACAAATGAAGATATTGACAATGTTGTGGTCGGAATTCTTATAAGAGACAGATTCGGCCAGGATATATTCGGCACCAATACATATTACCTTGATAAAATCATCTCCCTGAAAGCAGGGGAGTCCCCTTCGTATGAATTCAGTTTTAATCTCAATATAGGGACAGGGAAATATACCTTAACTTCTGCGGCGCATAGAGATGAGTCACATGTCAATGAATGCTACGTCTGGTGTGATAATATATTACATTTTGAAGTGGTAGGAATTAAAGAATATTATTTTAGTGGATTATCCAAGCTGGACGCAAAAGTGACTATAACGTGATTTCAGCCTGTCACTGTTAATACACCAAATCAGACCTTGTTTGAAGGTTATTTAATGTGATGAAGTCTTGTGTAAAAAAATACAGCAAAAACTCAGTAGAAAGCTTAATGCAAAATTCACAAGAACGAGAATATCATGATAAGATGCTGGTGTGATAATACCGATTTAATCATTTTTTCAAAGGATTTTATGAAATGTTCAAAATGCAATTCGCTTGTATCACAGAGACTGCAAACAGATAATTTTAACAATGAGACTAACGACTTTCATACTTTATATGACAAAGATTACTGGTTCTCCTATCAAGAAAAAGAACTGAAACTTCCCAATATATTGTCTCGTGCGCGTACCGATCTTACCGACCGTTGTATATACTGGCTGGACACCTTTCTAAAATATAAGTTGCCTCCTGCAAAAACTCTTGAACTGGGAAGCGCCCATGGGGGATTTGTTGCCATGTTGAACTGGGCAAATTTTGATGCTACTGGGCTTGAGATTAGCCCGTGGGTAGTTGATTTTTCAAGCAAAACTTTCTCAGTGCCAATACTTCTTGGAGTAGTTGAAGAACAAGATATTAAACCTGAATCTCTGGATGCGATAATCCTTATGGATGTTTTTGAGCATTTAGCCGATCCGGCAAGAACAATGCGCCACTGTTTGAGCTTATTGAAGCAAAACGGTATTCTATTAATTCAAATGCCCTGCCTTCCTGAGAATATAAGTTATGAGCAAATGGTGGAGAATAATGATACTTTCCTTTCAATTTTAAAAGACGTTGGGCATCTGTATTTATTCAGCAAAAAATCTATACGGGAGTTTTTCTATCGAATCGGTGCCAAATACTTGGAATTCGAACCCCCAATTTTTTCTCATTATGATATGTTTTTTGTTGTCAGTCGAGAACCTCTGGAAGTGAATGCTATTGAAGAAATTGAAAAATCATTAAGTGAAACACCAAGCGGACGCTTAGTACAGGCTTTGCTTGATATCTATAAACAACGCAATGTCTTACGCGAAAAATACGAGGGAACAGAGGCTAACCGTGCCGCAGGGCTTGAGGTGATAAACAGAGTAAGTAATGAACTTTCAACTAAAGAAGCGGCTATAAAACAACTACATAAGACACTTTTACAAAGTGAATGTAATTTAAAGATAAAATGTGATGAACTTGAAACTATTAGATCATCTTTTATCTGGCGTATAATAAAATCCTTCAGGTGGATTTATAATAGATTTATTCCGGGTTCGAATACTCAATAAAGCAATATCTAATAATTACGATTGTAAGCTCATCATACAAAGTATCAGTATTATATGAATAATGCCTGTTTAAAAAGTCAGATATATTATTACATGGGATAGTTTCGGTAAAATGAAGAAAAATATTTTATTAAAAGAAGCGCCTAAGAAGGTACTTATCCCTCGTCTTGACACCTTCGGTGACCTAATACTCCTGGAAAGTTTTCTGGAAGCTCTCTTAAATAAATATCCTGAAGCCGAACTTTCCTTATTAGTTCGTGAGGAATACTCACAACTTAAAGCTCTATTTCCACCTCAAATAGAGTGGTTAACTATAAAATTCAATCCATACAATGAATTTGATATCGATGTAAATGAAGTTAACAACCTTCTAAAAGAAAAACCTTGGGACTTGATTCTTACAACCACATTTAACCGTACTTCTATCGATAATCATATAGCATCGCTGCTGAATAATATACGTAATATAGCGATAGGGGAAGGAGACTCTCCTCATTATGAGTTTGTTCCGGTTGAAGAGAATTCGAGCGAGCTGCAAAAGTATCGGGTATTATGGGAGGAGTTAACGGGAGAAGAGAGAGCACTGTCCCTCCCGCGTCTATTTATAGCCGCTAAACTTTCAGTCAAGGCAGATGACATCCTCACCGGTCTTGGATTAAAAGAAGGCAATTTCTATATTTGTGCGCCTGCAGGTATAGCAAATGTTCAAATTAAGGCGTGGCCTGAAGAAAGATATGCCGAGGTTATTTCCTGGATTGAAGACAAATACCATCTCAGAACGCTTTTGATAGGGCACGAAAAAGAGGAAGAAAAAATTATGAAAGTTCATGCCTCGGCCGGCAATAAAAGAACAAACGTTTCTATATGGCTTGGCAAGGATGGCGAAATTCCTCTTTTGGCCGCTCTTATCCAAAAAGCTAAATTTTATTTCGGCAATGATACTGGCCCTATGCACATAGCAACGGCGGTAAGAACTCCTGTTGTTGGAATATTCGGAGGCGGACATTGGCCACGTTTCTTACCTCAGGGGACAGGCTGCGCTATAACCAGAAGAATGCCATGTTTTAGCTGTGGATGGGATTGCATTTTTGGAGACGCGCCATGCGTACGATTAATTACCATTAAAGATGTTAAACAGGCGTTATCCAGCTTATTATTACAAAAAAATAGCAGTTTAACGTGCAATATTTTCTATGCGAGCAAGCCCTATCAATCTATTTGTGATGAATTAATTGTAAAAGCAGGAACGCGAATGAACAATTTAAATACATATACACATCAGGTAAGACAGAAGGATGAGGTTATTCATCAAAAGGATAGCCTTATTCAATCCATCCAGGAAGAGCATGATAAGCTCTTAAAGGAACAGAATGTTCAAATAGAGTCTCTCAGTAGATCAGTGGAGAGGCTTAAAGCTGAGATTGACAACCTTTCTCTGGAAAAAGAGACCGAGATAAAATCTCTTAGAGTTGACAGGGATGTTCAAATACAGGCTCTTAGTGAAGTATTGGAAAAACTCAAAGAGGAGAGAAATGCCCTACGCAGCAGTCTTAGCTGGAAGATTACATCCCCTCTCAGGTTGTTTCGGAATATATTATAAATCAGAAAGGTTCTAATAAATAATGCGATTTTCTATAGTTACCCCCTCCCTTAACAGAGCTAAATTTTTAAATGAAACAATATACAGTGTAGTGTCACAGGAAGGCAATTTCGAGATTGAATATATTGTTCAGGATGGCGGGTCATCTGAAGATGTTATTAATATTTTAGATTACTGGGAAAAAGAAATTAACAGCGGGCGTTTTATCCCTCGATGTAATAAGCTTAGCTTTCAATGGTTTTCTGAAAAAGACTCAGGAATGTATGATGCAATAAATCAAGGCTTCTCAAAAGCGACTGGAGAAATAATGTCATGGATAAATACCGATGATAAATATCACTCACACGCATTTGAGGCGTTAACGCAAATATTCTCTAAATATGAAAATGTATACTGGATAACCGGTATTCCTAATTCATATAACAAAGATGGAATAAAAGTCGGTATGGATTTATTTCCAAAGTCTTATTCAAGAGAATTTGTTAAACGAGGATATTACGATGTTAAATTTTTGCCATATGGATTTAACTGGATACAACAGGAATCTACTTTCTGGCGAGTTTCTCTTTGGCAAAAAGTTGGTGGTAAACTTGATATGAGCAAGAAATATGCTTCTGATTTTTACCTTTGGCGAAGTTTCGCTGAACATTCTGATCTTGTAAAGGTATATTCTTTTTTAGGCGGTTATCGCAGCCACGATGAACAGATAACAGCTAATCCCAATACCTACCGTAAGGAATTGAATGATATCCCCAAGCCTCCGAAAGGCTTAAGGATACTCTACATCATAATAATGAATATGCCGTTTTTAAAAAAACTATTTTTCAATACGCACAAAGGTTTTTTTCTATTTAGATTATTAGGTCTTAAATGGGAATGGTTAGTGGGAAGGGTTATTGAATGGTCTTTTGACGAAAATAAATGGGTTTTAAGATTATATGGAATAATAGAGTAAACAATGCTGACCATTCCTCGATCCGTTAAAATATGCTCGTTTGATATATTTGATACTGTATTAACAAGAATATGGGCAAATCCTCATGATTTATTTCACAACATAGAAGATGATCTGATCGAAATAGACATTAAGTGGAAAACTTTTGCATCAAATAGAATAGCTGCTGAATTTGAACTGAGAAGTAAAAGAAACTTCTTAAGAGAAGTAGCGCTTGCAGAAATTTATCATGACCTGAAACTGAGAATGAATTTGACCGATGCGGATATTGAGTTTGCCTGCATGAAGGAATTAGCAATGGAGAAGATGAGTATCGTTCCTAACCCCCAGATAATAAATTATATTGACGCTCTAAGAAAAGATGGCAAAAGAATCATCTTTGTTTCGGATATATATCTGCAAAAGGAATTTATTGAAAGCCTTCTTATGGAAAAAAATATATTACACCAGAATGACAACCTGTATGTTTCTTCTGATATAGGGGTGCAGAAAGCTACTGGCGACCTCTTTAAGTATGTTCTCGAAAAGGAAAAAATTACTCGCAAAGAGATCTGTCATATCGGGGATAATTCCGATAGTGACTATAAAATCCCGACGAAAATCGGCATAAAATCAATATGGTATGAAAATATCAGATTTACAAGGTATGAAGAAAAGATTTTAAAATCCAGCAGCCTTGGCGACAAAAACAAATCTTTGCTTGCTGGCATATATAGAAATTCACGGTTGGCCTGTCCTTATAGTGATATCAAAAGAAAAACCATCTGGGATGTCTCGGTTAACGTCTCCGGACCATTAATGATAGCATTTGTCGCGTGGATTCTTGGGAGGACTCAGGAACTGAAATTAAACCGGATCTATTTTTTGTCAAGAGATGGACAGATCTTGTTAAAGTTGGCGGAGATCATCAAAAAGAAATTAAAATTAAATATAAACTTAAGATATTTATATGTCTCAAGGCAGGCCCTTCTTCTGCCTGCGGTAACAGTTATTGACGATGAAGAACTTGATTGGATTTTGGCGCCTACATCTATTCTTACCCATAGAATTATTTGTCAGAGATTAAATATGCATATTGATGAAGTATCCGAATTATTGCGTGAATATGGTTATGATAGAAACTCTCATGATAAAAACTTATCTAAAGAAGAGAGGATTAAACTAAGAGAATTGTTTCGGGATGAAAGAATACAGAAAATTATAATGTCAAAAGTAAATATATATAGACCGAAAGTATATGAATATTTCAGGCAAGAGGGTTTAACAAATGATGACAGGTTTGCGATTGTTGATATCGGTTGGAATGGAACATTGCAAAGATCGATAAGCAGGATTCTTGAATATTACGGATACGGTTTTCAAACTAAGGGACTGTATTTTGGCCTCAGAAGAAGGTTACAACATAAGGATTCTGATCTATTATCAGCTTTTTTTTCTGATTATAAAAACCCGGTGAAACTTGATTCGACCACCTATATTGTCCCCCTGATAGAACTATTTGCTGCCGCTAATCATGGAGGGGTTTCTTCTTATGAAAGCATCGGCAACCTTTATAAGCCTGTGTTAAAAAAATCTTTAAACATAGAAACAATTGATTGGGGCGTTCTTGTTCAGCAGGAAGCTATGATAAAATTAGCGGAGAATATCACCTGTTCTAACAATGACATTATTAATGACTTAGTTAAATATAAAGATATTTTGTCTGAAAATCTTGCTGAGTTTATGCTTGATCCAACTTATACTGAAGCAAGGGCTTATGGTGATTTCCCTCTCGCTGAAGAACAAAATGAATCATATCATTTACCCCTCGCTCGAAAGTTTAATTTTAAGGAATTAATAAGATATAAATTTTGGGGATATACTCATCATCATAATGAGTGGTTATATGCTTCTATTGCGTTGTCAAATAAATTAACAAAACGCATATTAAATATACATAACAAAAATATTCAAGACAAGAACAGTGATTTGTTGGGCCAAGAAATCTCCCTTAAAGAGGGTTTTGGTTCTGAAGAAGGCCCATATCCTGATTTATGTTTACCAAAAATAATATGGGGATATGGGCCTTCAAGTAAAGTAGTGATCAATTCTGATAATAAAAAAGACAAAAACATTACCTTCTATGTTCAAAACTATTTAGCTAATCAAAAAATAATATTTTTACTGAATGGTGTATTGGTAGAAGAAGTCCCGGTTTTAGTTAATTTTGCTAATAAAAAAGGGAAGTTTCAGAAAATTCAATTAAATATAAGATTAAATAATGACAAAAATATTATCTCTTTATGTTATTCGGAGTGGGAAAACAGTAAAGAACGACCTTTAGCGGTTTTATTTTCAAAAATAATATCTTAACCAATTTTTGCGACATATATTAAATGGTAATTGTAAAACATTTGGCACCAAATTATACTGGTGTCAATGGATATAAAAACATTCGAGTCCCTATGTAAAACCGAGAACAAAGCGCGTCTTTTTTTCAAGAAAAAGTGCTGGAAAAAACGCA
>JBFLVX010000035.1:0-17527 GCA_040758255.1 Nitrospirota bacterium | reverse complement strand
CGCACGATATAAAACCATTAGGTATCTGACAAAAGGCCTTTTCTACTGCTCTACCGCTGTGATGCCATTAGCGCTCTTCCCCATCCTTGTTCACTATAAGGCTGAAGTTGCTTCATATCCGCTTGCCGGTATTGCTTTGGGATTTGAAGGTTTTCTTTCATCTATTATAAAAAGCGTCATCCCGACAGTTTTTTTCCAGATAGACTGGGTTACAGCTATTATTATTGCCGCCGCTTTCCTTTCATCTAACTGGTTTGATAATACAAGTAAACGTTACAGCGCTATAATTACCCAGATGGAGATCAAATCTAAAGTCGAGGCTCTAAAGAAGACAATGCACATATCAAATGATGCAGAGGTTCTTGATCCGATCAAGAAGAAACTGGAAAGCTTCAGGAGCGGAAATAAGCATGACAGAGAGGATCTATTGAAGATTTTCGCTGAAACAAAGAAGAAACTTGACACATGCGGGAAGGATCTGGCTTTTCTCTCAATTGATGTCGTGGACTCAACCGGTCTGAAACAAGGGGAGGAAAAGGCATTGATAGAGTACACATTCAGAGAATATAAAAAACTCGTTGACGGGAAGCTGAAAGCAAACGGCGCTCTGAAATCTGCCTGGACTCCTGACGGAGTTATGATATGTTTTAATTCAGTTGATGCTGCGGTTAGAACGGCTCGGGAAGTGATCAGCGCCCTAAGTGAATTTAATGCAAATGTTAAATCAATAAAGAAAGATATTACGGTGCGCTGCGGCATTAATTCTGGTTACGTCTACTGTGATGATTCCATGCCTATGGAGGAAATGAGCGACCGTGTTATTGATGTTGCCGGACATATGCAGAAATATGCGTCTCCGAACACCATCTTCATAGCAAAACCTGCTATTGAACCTACAAATGAAAGCAACGGTTTTGCTCCCGCAAGCAGGGTTGTGGACGGTTATGAAGTCTATTCATGGAAAGGCAATAGTTAATCTACCAGGCTTTCATAAAGCTTCATTGTCGCGTCAACCCACTGCTTTAAAATAATGCTGTATTCCCTTTTGAAGACCGCTTCATTAAATTGAGTATTATTGACAGAAATGCGGCTGTATGTTGCATTTATCAGGGAAGAGGCGATAAGAGGAATAAACGGGGTCACGCTCTCCTGAAATTTTTTATTAATATCCATATAGCAGCCTCCTTTTTTTATGCCTGTAACTTATTGAAAAGCCTTGCTTCCTTTGCTATCTACTCCGCTGATTGAATCAGCTCGGTATCTTCCGCGCCAGGCTCTGATAACGCTTCTTCAGAGCCTGCAAAATGAGAGGGCTCGGGCTCGTCCATCTCCTGAAATTCTTTAAGCGTAGGCAGCTCTGACAGGTCTTTAAGTCCAAATGACTGTAGAAAATCCTTTGTAGTGCCGTACATCAGCGGCCTGCCAGGGACCTCTTTTCTCCCAAGGATCTTTATAAGTCTCCTCTCAAGAAGGGTCTTTACAACCCCATCGGAATTGACCCCTCTTATAGCCTCGATCTCAGCCTTGATAATGGGCTGTTTATAAGCGATAATGGCAAGGGTTTCAAGAGATTGCTGCGATAGTCTCGTGGGCACTGCTGTAGCAAGAAGTTTCTTGATCCATGGCGCGGAGGCCGGGTTCGTCACCATCTGTACGCCTCCGGCAACCTCAACTATAAATAAGCCCGAATTCTTTAATGAATACTCACTGATAAGCTCATTTATAAGCCTCTCAATCTCCGGTTTGTCTAACTCTAAAATATCCTTTAACGCGTCAATTGTAAGAGGTTCGCCCGCGATAAAGAGGATGGATTCAATAATGGATTTTGCTTCCCTGTCTTCCATGTGTCTCCTGTCTATGAGACCTTTTTCAGGTATCTGCCCAAGGGGTGTTCATTAAGGACTATTGATTTTTCGCCGTCTTTCAGCAGATCAAACATCCTGTTAATGGATGTCTGCTGAAAGTCATAAATATCCTCAATGGGGATTTCATATGGGAACCTTCTGTGAATAAAATTAGAGACAGGGCTGTAATTTGGAACTCTTGACAGCAGAAGAACTCCTTTGAAGATCCTTTTGTTGGTTTTAAAAGAGAAGAATGCGCTCTCAAGCATATCTTCAAGGAACAGATCATTCTTTTTTTGCATTATCTTATCAAGCTTCTTAAGCGTTCTCCTGTGCTCTTTCTCGACGATACTGTCTGATTTGACCTCTAAAAGCGAGTGTTTGAAAGGCATGCCTGACTTTTCCATATTATGAACAACCGTGTCAGCGCAGAGATGTGTAAGATAACCATATGCAAATGCCCTCTGCTGGTCTGTCTTTGCGACCTCAAGCAATCTCCATGCGATATCCCAGCTGTGTGAATTCTTGTCGTGATCCTGAAATCTCCTGCCGAGCATCATATCAGCGCTAAGGTTCCCGTATAAAAAGTCATCTTTGAATTTCTTCAGGAGAGCGTAAATACCCACGGGAATAACAGCAGCGCCCATCTCCAGCACCTGGCTGCCAAGATAGACATGCGTCAGAGGCCCCCAGGCATTGGCAATGGAAGGGATAAATAGAATTGATAGAAAGCAAATGGCAATTAACATAGCTTTATTTAGTTTATGATATTTTGCCAAATAAAATCTACATGCTCCCCGCTTATCCCCTCAAGGAGGGGATTTAATGTATAATTTTTATAGTGATATGAAGCGCTTAAAGGAATTATTACTAGAATTCAGGGCATTAAAGATCAGTCTCAGCCTCAAATTCATCATAGGCACGGCTGTAGTATTGACTATAGCCATGAGCTTATCAACCTATTTGATTATCAAAAAGGATAAAAAACTCGTAATAGAACAACTGAATATGCAGGCAAAGACATTATTTTCACAAATCGTCCTTACCAGGCAATGGATTGCAGACCACGGGGGGATTTTTGTAGAGAAGGTGCCGTGGAAGAAACCAAATCCCTATCTGTCTGAGGCAGAGATGGAAGACATCAGCGGGAAAAAGTATATAAAGGAAAGCCCTGCCATGGTGACCAAGGAATTATCTGAGTATGCAAAAAAGGCCGGGGCTTACTGGTTCAATATAACGAGTCTTAAGCTGATTAATCCAAATAACAAGCCGGATGAATTCGAGCGGACTTCGTTGGTGGCGTTTGAATCTGAACAGAACAAGGAATTTGCAAAAGTGGAAAAAATAGGCCAGTCATATTTTTACCGCTATATAGCGCCGTTATACATTGAACAGTCCTGCCTCAAATGTCATTCCCATCAAGGCTATAAAATTGGAGATGTGCGAGGCGCCATAAGCGTGTGCATCCCCATGGATTATGCGCTTGTAATGATAGCTTCGGAAACGAAGACAATGGTGCTGACGAGCATCGCCACCATCATCATATTAATGATAGTGCTTTTTATTATGATGAAGGAGCTTGTATTGAATCCTGTAAACCGGCTGAAAATATCCATGATGGATTTTGCAAAAGGGAAGGAGACTGAAATCCCTGTCACGAGAACCGGCGATGAACTTGAAGATCTTAATAAAGCATTTGTAACAATGTCAAAATCTCTGAGAGAATATCACACTGATCTTGAAAGCAAGGTGCAGAGCGCCACAAAGAGCCTTGCAGAGGCCAACGCAAGGCTGACGGAACTGAACGAGAAGAAATCCGATTTTATCGCAAAGGTATCCCACGAACTGAGAACACCGTTAACCTCTATCAAAGGCGCGATGGATTATATAACCGCAAAATTCTCGATGATTCCGGCAACTGACAGGAGCGTAAATGATCTACAGGAATTCTTTGATGTGATAAAGAACAATGCCGACAGGTTAATCAGGATGGTAAATGATACGCTTGATATAGAACGCATTGAATCAGGGATCTTTGATCTGCAGATGAGTGAGATTGATCTCCTCTCGCTCATCAAAGAAGTGATTACAGGCCTGCAAACAATAGCAGGCGGGAAAAAAGTTACTTTCAGGATAACATCAGCTACAGGCACCATATTGATTGATGCGGATGAAGACAGGATTAGGCAAGTCTTGATAAATCTCCTCTCAAACGCCATCAACTACAGCCCCGAGGACTCTGAGATACATATCGCGGTTAAAGAGTCTGACGAGAAGGTTACAGTATCCGTAAAAGACAGAGGCCCCGGCATACATGAAGATGTACAGAAGAAGATATTCGATAAATTTTATACAATAGGCAGGAGACAGGGCACCGGCCTGGGGCTTGCGATATGCAAAGGAATAATTGAGGCGCATCGCGGAGAAATTAACGTAATTAGCGGCAAAGATGAGGGGAGCACGTTTTACTTCAGCCTGCCCAAGAAGGTGGAAGAGTCAAAATGAAAAACAGAATCCTCGCTATTGATGACGACAAAGACATACTAAAGGTGTTGAAGGCAAATCTCGAACTTCATGAACACGAAGTTGATACAGCGGATAATTGGACGAAAGCTCAGGTTCTTATATCCGAGACCCCTCCGGACCTCATTCTCCTTGACCTGACTCTGCCTGATGGAGACGGGATTGAAATATGTCGTCATTTAAGGAAAGAGCTTCCGCAAATACCCATCATAATGCTTACGGCAAAGGATAAGGTCTCAGATAAGGTCATAGGGCTTGAAAGCGGAGCTGATGATTATGTGGTTAAGCCCTTTGAGACTCTTGAACTCCTGGCGAGGATTAAGGCCTGCCTTAGAAGAGCGGTTCCTCATACAAAAGAAGAAGTCAGTATCGGCAGCATCAAAATTGATTTTAAGAAACATCTTGTCACGCTCTCCGGGAAGAAGATTGACCTTACCCCCAAGGAATACGAGCTGCTCTGTTTTTTTATCTCTCACAGGGGAGAGGCGTTAAGCAGGGACGCGATAAGAAAAGCCGTCTGGAAAGGCTCGCAGATTTATTCCTGGAGCAGGGTAATAGATGTCCATATCCAGCATCTCAGGCAGAAGATCGAAAAAGACCATTCAGATCCGAAGTATATCCTCACTGTGCCCGGCGCTGGGTATATGTTCAAAGAGTAAGTTAAATTCGGCTTATTTGTCACTGCGGCTTGTCCGGAGTCTTTTTTTAAACGACCTGCGATTATTGTTGCCATTCCCCACATTTACCAATCCTTTACACACATTAACAGCACATTTACAAAATTACCTGTTACCCTTTAATTAGACAATCAGTATTTCGCCGGAACAAATTTAAAGGCAATTATCAGGTGATATCACTAATCAAAACAAAAAGGAGGGAGAGGGTTTTATTAAAAGAAGTCAAACAATGAGAGAGAACAGCAGAAAAGGAGGGGTATTAAAATGACGAAAAAAATTTACGTTTTGTTTGCGGCGCTCTTTGCGCTCGTTCTGACAATCGGAATCTACTATTCAGGGGTAAATGCTCAGTATGAAAGCACGCCTGCAAAAAAGGCTGTACAGAAAGAGAAGGACGTAAAGGTTGAGACATGCTACGATTGCCACGCCCAGATCAAAGAACTTCACACTATGGGCCAACATGCAAAGGTTAATTGTTCAAATTGTCATAAAGAGCTTGATAAGCATCTGAAGGCTGCCGAGGCAAGGCCGATAACAGACACATCATGGGAGGCATGCGGCCAGTGCCATAAAGAACAGTATAACAGCTTTATGCAGACCGCTTATCACAGGCCTGCAAGAGACGAAAAGTCACAGCTTACAAACAGGTCTCCGAACCCGTTCTGGGACAAGCTTATGGCAGGACACGGCTTTACAAAAGAGCATAATCTTACAAGAAGCCATACTTGGATGCTCCCGGATCATTTAGTAGTTGACAGGGCCTACGGAGGAAGGTTTCAGCCCAAAAACGGCTGGCTTTATACCACAGAGCAGGCGCCTGTAAAGGCGTGGGATTTGCTTCAGGACAATTATCCTGATGTAACGGAGCATAAAGCGTTCATTCCTCAAAGCGCGCCAGCGGCGAATCCTGTATGTCTGCAGTGTAAATCTCAGGATCAGATACTTAAGTGGTCTTATATGGGTGATCCGGTTCCCGGCGCACAGTGGTCCAGGACGTCAAAGGTCACAGAACTTGTAAAAGACCTTCAGCACGGGCTTAATTGTATTTACTGTCATGACTCACACGCTGCAAAACCGAGGATTGTAAGAGACGGCTTAATAGATGCTCTTACAAGGCCAGATGGAGATACCCTCTGGCACAAAGACCCGAACAGAACCGGGATTAAGGTAATTGATATGGGCGTTAGAGGCTTTACAAGGAAGATTGCCTTGCTTGATAAGTATGACACGAGGCTTCAGTGCGGACAGTGCCACGTTGAGTACAACTGCAACCCTGGCTATGATCCTAAAAATCCCGATACGTCAAAATACTCGGTAACAATGGCTGACAGAAGAACAAACCACTTCCCGTACAAGGATGTATTCGGACTCTATGACCACTATGTGAACAAAGTGAGTTTTCTCGACTTCAAGCACGCCATAACAGGAGGGCTGCTCTGGAAGGCGCAGCATCCTGAGTCGGAAAGTTACTACAACTCTAAACATGCAAAGGCTGGTGTAGGATGCGATGCCTGTCATACCCCGAAGGTAAAGGACAAGAAGACCGGGAAGGTCTACACCTCTCACTTTGCGGTTACTCCTAAGGTACAGCTTAAGGAGACATGCCTCAAGTGTCATCCGAAATGGACAGAGGAGCAGGCAAAATACTCTATTGACTCCATAAAGGCGCACATAAGGGGCAAGATGAGAAAGGCTGAATTCCGTCTGTCAGTGTTAATTGACAAGATAGTTGAGGCAAAGAAGGCCGGGGTAGATGCCGAGGTCATAAAGCAGGCGCAGGACCAGCATCTTAAGGCGCATATACTTTGGGAATACTGGACTGCCGAGAATTCCGACGGCTTCCACAATCCCCAAATGGCAAGAGAGGCGTTAACAAAGTCTGTTGATGAGGCCTTGAAAGGCATCGAGATTCTTACAAATGCAATGGCTCCGAAACCGGCTGCCGCAGCAGCACCGGCCAAGTAGTTAGCTTTTTAAAAGGCGGGGCTGTGTGCCCCGCCTTTTAGTTTTGGGGCATTATAAATTTCATATAAATTAAGTTAAGAAACTCCAAGCGCACTTTTTACATTTAACTTCTCTCGGCAATTAAACAGGAGGTGTTGATAAATGAATATCAGCAGAAGAGACTTTCTGAAGACAACAGCGGCAGTAAGCGCTGCAACAGCAATAGGTATGGCGGTGCCGGATGAATTAAAGGCGATCGCCAAAGAAACAGAGGCAGGATGGCGATGGGACAAGTCTGTATGCAGGTTCTGCGGAACCGGCTGCGGCATCATGGTGGCGACAAAAGACGATATGATAGTCGCGGTCAAGGGAGACCCAGCCGCGCCTGTGAATATGGGGCTGAACTGCATCAAGGGTTATTTCAACGCTAAGATCATGTACGGTGCTGACAGGCTGACTGAACCGCTCTTGAGGGTCAACGACAAAGGCGAGTTTGACAAAAAAGGAAAGTTCAAACCTGTTACATGGGAGAAGGCATTTGACGAGATGGCAAAACAGTTCAAGAAACATTATTCCGCACTGGGGCCGACCGGAGTTGCCGTATTCGGCTCCGGCCAGTATACGATCATGGAAGGTGTTGCCGCAGTCAAATTGATAAAGGGCGGGTTCAGGAGCAACAACATTGATCCCAATGCCCGTCACTGCATGGCAAGCGCGGTTGCCGCTTTTATGCAGACCTTCGGTATTGACGAGCCTGCCGGAAATTACGATGACATGCATTACGCGGATTCGATAATCC
This sequence comes from Nitrospirota bacterium, assembly GCA_040758255.1. Lineage (GTDB taxonomy): Bacteria > Nitrospirota > Thermodesulfovibrionia > UBA6902 > UBA6902 > JACRPZ01. The sequence goes on along the minus strand of JBFLVX010000035.1, from coordinate 9,740 downwards.
TCTGGGGCGCGAATATGGCTGAGATGCACCCTGTGCTCTGGTCCAAGGTGACTGACAGGAAGCTGAGTAAACCCGACTGGGTAAAGATCGTCAACATCTCTACATTCGCAAACAGGTGCTCAAGCATCTCTGATGTTGAGATAATCATCAAGCCGAGCACCGACCTTGCGATACTGAATTACATTACGCGTGAGATCGTGTATAACCGTCCTGACGCTATTGACTGGGATTTTGTGAACAAGAACTGTGTCTTTGCAACAGGGCCGGTGGATATCGGGTACGGGCTCAGGCCGCAGGTTGATCATAAAAAGTATAAACCCGGCGAGCTTGACACAGCCGGAAAAGAGGCCTTTAAAATCATAACAAAGGAAGAGGCGCAGGCGATGAGCGCCCTCGGCATAAAAGAGGGGCAGAAGATGGAGATGAAGAACGCCAAGACGCCTGATAACCACTGGCTGATAAGCTTTGATGATTTCAAAAAAGGGCTTGAGCCGTATACCCTTGACTTCGTAGCAGCTCTCGCAAAGGGAGACCCTGACGAATCTATTGAAGACTTCAAGAAGAAGCTCGTTACGCTTGTTGACCTCTATGCCGCGAAAGAGAGAAAGGTCACAAGCTTCTGGACGATGGGCTTCAATCAGCACATCCGGGGAACATGGGTAAATGAACAGGCATACACTGTGCATCTGCTGTTAGGCAAACAGTCACAGCCCGGCAACAGCGCCTTCAGCCTGACAGGACAGCCCAGCGCGTGCGGCACTGCAAGAGAGGTCGGCACCTTTTCGCACAGGCTTCCCTCTGATATGGTTGTAGCAAATCCAAAACACAGGGAGATATCAGAAAAGATATGGAAGCTTCCTGAAGGGACATTGAATCCCGTGCCAGGTTCACACTATATGAAGATCATGAGAGACCTTGAAGACGGGAAGATCAAATGGGTATGGGTGCAGGTCAATAATCCCTGGCAGAACTCCGCTAATATGAACCACTGGATAACCGCGGCAAGGGAGATGGACAACTTCATTGTGGTATCAGAGGCTTATCCCGGGATCTCCGCAAAGGTCGCGGACCTTATTCTGCCGAGCGCGATGATATTTGAGAAATGGGGCGCGTACGGCAATGCCGAGAGGAGAACCCAGCACTGGCGACAGCAGGTAACTCCGGTCGGACATGCGATGTCAGACACATGGCAGATGGTCGAATTTTCAAAACGGTTAACATTGGCTGAAGTATGGAAGGAGCATAAGATCTCACCTGAGGTCACCCTCCCGAATATATTGGAGAAGGCAAAGGCGATGGGGTATAAAGAGACCGACACGCTCTTTGATGTGCTCTTTGCAAACAATGAGGCAAAGACATATAAGTGGCCTGACCCTGTGGGTGAAGGATTTATGAACTCAGAAGCCGCCGGTGACAAGAGAAATGTCGAGGGCTTCAAGGGATACGGCTTCTTCCTTCAGAAATACCTCTGGGAAGAGTACAGGAAGTTCACCCTTGGCAACGGCCATGACCTTGCAGACTTCGACACATATCACAAAGTGAGAGGATTGAGATGGCCGGTAGTTGACGGCAAAGAAACACTGTGGAGATTTAATTCCGAGTACGACCCATACGCAAAAGCGGCAAACACCGGGCAGTTCGCTTTCTATGGAAAGGCGTTTAAAGAGCTGCCGTCAGGCGACCTGCTGGGGCCGAAAGGTGAAGAGAAGGTCAAATTCCCGAACAAGGCAAAGATATTTCTGAGGCACTACATTGACCCTGCCGAGATACCGGACAATGAATATCCGTTATGGCTCAGCACAGGAAGGGTGCTTGAGCACTGGCACAGCGGTACTATGACGATGCGCGTGCCTGAACTCTACCGGGCGGTTCCAGAGGCCGTCTGCTCCATGAACCCGAAAGACGCGAAGACACACAACGTAAAAGACGGCGACCTCATCTGGGTGGAATCAAGAAGGGGGAAGGTAAAGGTGCATGTTGAGACAAGGGGACGGAATAACCCGCCGAGAGGATTGATCTTTGTCCCGTGGTTTGACGAGCATGTGCTGATAAACAAGGTGACGCTTGACGCCACCTGCCCGATATCCAAAGAGACTGATTTCAAGAAATGCGCGGTGAAAATTTATAAGGCGTAAACATGATGCCGGAAAGAAGATCATTCATACTCAACAGCTTGAAAAGCCTTGGCCTCGCAACAGCAGGCGGGTTGGTCTGGGGCGGGTTTATTGAAGAAGGCAGGTCAGCCCCGCTGATTCTTAGGCCGCCGGGCGCTGTTCCTGAAAAACAGTTCATTGCGTCATGCATCAAATGCGGCATGTGCGTTGAGGCATGCCCTTATGAAGCGCTAAAGCTTGCAACACCCGGGGAGAACAAGCCGATAGGAACACCTTACTTAATCCCAAGAATCAACCCGTGCCGCATGTGCAAAGACATACCATGCGTGCCGGCGTGTCCGACAGGATCACTTGATAAGGCATTGGTGAGTGATAAAGATGAGAGCGGAGAGACAAAGCTCAACATCGATCTCGCAAAGATGGGGCTTGCGGTCATAGACAGGGAAACATGCATCGCATATTCAGGCATCCAGTGTGACGCCTGTTACCGCGCCTGCCCTTTGATAGACAAGGCGATAACCGTCGAGTATACGAGAAATGTACGAACAGGGAAACACGCCATGCTCGCGCCCGTTGTTCACAGCAAAGCCTGCACAGGATGCGGCATGTGTGAAAAGGCGTGCGTGACTAAAAAGGCATCCATATTCATATTGCCGAGAGAGATAGCCATGGGTGAGTCAAGCGAGAGATATGTGAAAGGCTGGGATGAGCGCGATGAGAATCGGCTGAAGGATGTTCCGGAGAAAGTCACAACAGAGACTCCGAGGAGCGAAAAGAAAGCGGTCGATTATTTAAATGAGGAGTTTTGAAAAGTTGTTAGTTGTTGGTTTTCAGTTTTTAGACAAACAACTTACAACTTACAACTGACAACTATGAAATACAAATACCTCATAGCCAGACGGATTACTCAGGCGGTTGTCCTGTTTCTCTTCTTTGCCGGCAACGCCTTTGAATGGAAGATCCTAAAAGGCAACCTCAGCTCGGCAAAGGTCTTTGACGTCATTAGCCTGTCTGATCCCTTTGCGGTAATACAGAGCTTTTCAGCAGGGGCTTCTGTTACAAAAGATGTGTTACTCGGCGCATTCATTATCTTCCTGTTTTACGCTGTGCTGGGGGGAAGAGTCTTCTGCGGATGGATATGTCCTGTAAACATGATAACGGATGCGGCCAATAAACTCAGAAGCTATTTCCAACTTGACGAGGTCTGGAAATCCTGGGAGATAAGGAGAAGCATCCGTTATTGGGCAATGGGATTGTCGCTAATTTTATCAATAGTCCTCGGGGTTGCTGCCTTTGAATGGATAAGCCCCATAGGGATGCTGCACAGGGGTGTCATTTACGGGATCGGCCTTGGCTGGGCATTTGTGCTGACTGTATTTCTCTTTGACCTTTTTGCGGTAAAGAACGGGTTCTGCGGGCATTTATGCCCACTCGGCGGTTTTTATTCGCTTACCGGACGCTTCGGATTTCTGCGGATTGGATATGACAGGGACAAATGCACATCATGCATGAAGTGCGTTGATATCTGTCCTGAAAAACAGGTACTGCACATGGTCGGCAGACAGAGCGGGGCCGTGCTCTCAGGGGAATGCATTAACTGCGGAAGGTGCGTTGAGGTATGCGATGACAATGCTGTGAATTTCAGCAATATATATTCAAAATAAATTTATAAATAAAAAAGGAGGACGTTATGCTGCGAGAGGGAAAAATATGGACCATGCCGGTGTTGGCCGTATCAATTGTTTCACTTTTATTGCTTTCCTGCGCCCAGACAAAAATATATACTGAAGAGGAGCTTGGCCTGAGGCATGAAAACCTGTATGATGAAAACACTTCAGCTCCTGTGTATGGAGCGCCTATTACAAAAGAAGCCGGAACGAGCACCAGGTTCGAGAGGTCTTTTGAGAACAGTCCTCCGCTTATTCCTCATGACATAACCGGAATGCTTCCGATCGCGCAGACTGAAAACCTCTGTATGGGCTGTCATATGCCGGAAGAGGCTGGGGCCACAGGAGCAACTCCGATACCCGGATCACATCTTACGGACTTTGCTACAGGGAAAGACCTGAAAGGCGAATTAGCCGGAAGCCGTTATAACTGCATGAGTTGTCATGTGATACAGACAGAGCTGACACCGGCGGTAAAGAATATTTTTAAAGGCGGGTTCAGGGATGATAAAGGGCATTACAAGTCCAATCTGATAGATAACTTAAACGAAGGTGTTGAAACCGAATAGACCACAGGGGGTGCAAAGTGAATGTATCAAGCATTGTTGTCAAAACCGCGAAGGAGCATCTGCCGGAGGTTATAAAGAAGATCAACTCTGTCGGCCTCTGCGAGGTCCATTTCCACGATCCTGACGGAAAGATAATTGCGACCATAGAAGGCGACAGCATCAATGACCAGACGGAAAGATTAAAGCAGATACAGAACATCCCCTTTGTCTTCAGCGCGAGCCTCTCCTATTCATATTGCAAAGATGAACTGGCGGACGCGCTGGATAAACTCAAAAGACCAACTCTTTAACTTGTTTCTGTATCTAAAAAGGGAGGTAAGATGGTTATAGCAAGCGGATTTATTGAGGTGAATAGGTTAAATGAGATGGAGCAGATTATAAATGAATTAAGGATGCGAAACGTCGAGATTAATGAGATCAATAATGATAAGATAGTCTTTCTTATCGAGAGGGAGACGATGGATAAGGTGAAGAAAGATTTTGAACCGTTAAAAGATATCAACGGCGTAAAAAATGTTCACCTTGCTTATTTCAGCATAGAGGGAGCGGATAAGGAGAATACTGAAATGAGCAACGCGTAAATAATGCCGTACAGGCAATATTATTCGGAAACTTCTTCTATCTTCTCTCCGAGGCCTTGTACATCCTTGCCAAACCCTTTCATGGTATTGCAGGCTGTCAATGCGGCGAGACAGCATATTAATGTTATTGCTACTGCTAATTTTCTGATCATAGCATGTCTCCTTTTCAGTGTTATGCTGATAATTTCAATTTTACCCCATCCATAGACATATCTTCTATCTGCCAGTCTTTGAATGCAGCATCAAACCTGTGAGCATCCTTAACCACTATCTCTTTAGGCAGGCTGAAGACCTTGCGCGAAAGCGGCGGGGTGTTGTCAGCCTTGCCGATCATGGCTGTGACTGATTCAATGGCGAGATTGATGCTGACGATTAATTGAAAGACCGGCTCATTCTGAATGCTGCTGATGATAGGATTGATCTTTGCCAGGGCATTTGGTTCAAGCATTGTTATAAAAGTTCCTGTGCCTAAATTATTATCGTCAGGAATTTGAATTATAGAATGGTCAACTCCCGGCACCGGCTTCTTCTCGTGGCTCTCTATTTTCGCCATCATTGTCTCCCTGTATAAGTGTAATCGAAATGACTTTACCATGGTTTTTAAAGAAACCCGGCATTTTTTGTCATTGCTGCATTATAACAAAAACCTTATCAGAATTGACAAATTCTTTGCCCAGGAAATATAATTTAACTTCAGTAAATTTTTTTAAAAGGGGGGATCCGAATGTCCGAAGCTGTTATCAGTGTGTCAGTGGATACTTTTGATAAGGTGGTGCTTCAGTCGCCAAATCTTGTGATGGTTGATTTCTGGGCGACATGGTGCGGCCCGTGTAAGATTATAGCTCCTGTAGTCGAAGAGTTAGCGAAGGAATATGCAGGCAAGGTGAATTTTGCCAAGGTAAATACTGATGAAAATCCTGATCTTGCAAGTAAATTCAATATCAGAGGCATACCGACGTTGATATTCTTCAAAGGCGGGAAGGTTCTGGACCAGGTTGTCGGAGCTGTTCCAAAGGGCCAGCTTAAATCAAAGATAGATTCACTTCTCGGCTAAATGCTTTATGATGTGATAATTATTGGGGGAGGCCCTGCTGGTCTTACAGCAGGGCTTTATTCTTCAAGGGCCAGATACAGGCTAAATAAACAAACAGAAATTGTCAGTCCTTCAAACTGTATCGAAAGCCCAGATCTGTTCTGTTAACAATGAGCTAAATTATGTTTGAATCATTATCTGAAAGATTAGACGGGATATTTAAGAAGCTGAAGGGCAGGGGGCTTCTCAGGGAGGATGACGTTAACGCGGCCCTTAAAGAGGTCAGAATGGCCCTCCTTGAGGCTGATGTTAACTTTAAGGTTGTCAAAGATTTCGTTGATAAGGTAAGAGTAAGGGCTGTCGGCAAAGAGGTGATTGACAGCATAACCCCAGGCCAGCAGGTGGTTAAGATCGTCAACGACGAGCTCTGCGCTCTTATGGGCGGCGGGCAGGCCAAGATAAATCTCTCCCCAAACCCTCCTACTGTCATCATGCTTGTCGGCCTGCATGGTTCAGGGAAGACCACAACCTCTGCAAAACTTGCAAATAACTTTAAGAAGAACGGCAGAAGGCCCATGCTTGTTGCGCTGGATACTGGTAGACCCGCTGCCATTGACCAGCTTCAGTCGCTCGGCGCCCAGATTGATGTGCCTGTATTTGCAACCCGGCCCGGAGACAATCCTGTAAATATCTTTCCTCTTGCGCTTAAGCAGGCAAACCTCGACGGCAGAGACATTATAATCATGGACACCGCGGGCAGGCTTCATATTGATGAGAACCTGATGGCAGAGCTTGAGGAACTTAAGAGAACAGCGCAGCCAAAAGAGATACTGCTTGTTGCGGACGCAATGACAGGGCAGGATGCTGTAAATATCGCAAAATCCTTCAATGAAAGGCTTGACCTTCAGGGGGTTATCCTGACAAAGATGGACGGTGACGCAAGGGGTGGGGCAGCCCTTTCAATCGTGTCCGTAACCGGCAAACCAGTAAAATTTATAGGTGTCGGAGAGAAGGTTGAGTTCCTTGAGCCGTTTCACCCTGAGAGGATGGCCTCAAGGATATTAGGGATGGGTGATGTTGTAAGTCTGGTTGAGAAGGCGCAGGAAGCCGTTGACATGAAGGACGCCCTTTCGCTCGAAGAGAGGCTAAAGAAGAATATATTCACCTTTGACGACCTTAAAAACCAGATAAAACAGATAAAGAAGATGGGCTCTTTTGAGAGCATTCTCAATATGATCCCCGGCGTCGGCAAGCAGATGAAGGGGGTTCAGGTGGATGATAAGGCGTTTGTCAGGATTGAAGCCATAATAAATTCCATGACAAGGCAGGAAAGGGCTAATTATGCTATAATTAACCCCAGCCGCAAAAGGCGGATCGCGCAGGGAAGCGGCACAACCGTGCCTGATGTCAACAGGCTGATAAAGCAGTATATCGGCATGAAGAAGATGCTGAAGAAGGTTAAAAGCGGCAGGGGCTTTAACATGTCGCAATTTAAGTTTTAGCGGTATATTAATATAGTTGTCATTATAGACTTGAATCTTGAGTTCCGTTTCATGTATTATTAACTCTTTAATAAAGATGGAGGATATGTTTTGGTAAAGATCAGATTGACAAGAAAAGGCAAGAAGAAGCAGCCTTTCTACAGGGTGATAGTCATTGATTCAAGAAAGAGAAGAGACGGGCCATTTGTAGAAATTTTAGGGACATATGACCCGCTCAAGAACCCTTCTGAAGTGAAGATAGACACTGAAAGGGCCAAGTATTGGATCGGCAATGGAGCGCAACCGACTTCTGTTGTTAAGAAGCTTTTGAAAATCTCAGGGCTTTAAAAAGTACCCTGATCCATGGAGGTGGAGATGAAATCACTTATTGAGCAGATGGCTAAGGCGCTGGTAGACAAACCGGAGGAAGTTGCCGTTACAGAAGTGGTGGGAGAAAAGACCACTGTTTATGAGCTGAGGGTTGACACATCCGACCTTGGAAAAGTTATCGGAAAGCAGGGAAAGACAGCGAGGTCCATGAGAACGATACTGAGCGCTGCCGGAACAAAGCTTGGCAAGCGCTGCGTACTTGAGATACTTGAATAGCTGAAAGGCTTTTGCAGCTAAATCAGCAGGAAGCTTTAAAAATAAGAGGGGTTATCCCCTCTTATTTTTGGAAAAGCTAAATTATAGAGCAAGTGAGATGTGATGTCCTGACAATCTTCCCCGAAATAATCAATGCCTATCTCAATGAGAGCATTTTAAAGAGGGCGCGGGAGAAGAAGATACTGGATGTTAAGGTTGTCAATATCAGGGACTTTGCGTCAGGCAGGCATAAGGCTGTAGATGATTCTCCTTTCGGGGGCGGGGCCGGGATGGTCTTCAAGCCGGAGCCGATATTCATGGCAATGGATGCCCTGAAAGAAGACGGTGTTCCGAGAAGGGTTGTGCTTTTAAGCCCGCAGGGAAAGCCTTTTGACCAATCTATGGCAGAAGACTTCTCAAGGGAAGATAAGAGATTCGTATTTATATGCGGCCGTTACGAAGGCATTGACGAGAGGATCAACATATCTCTGGCAGACGAAGAGGTCTCAATCGGAGATTATGTTATTACCGGCGGGGAGCTTGCAGCGCTTGTTGTAATTGATGCGGCAACGAGACTTATTCCCGGGGCCTTAGGCGATAATAGTTCGATAGAGGATGAGTCGTTTTCATGGAAATTGCTTGACTATCCTCATTATACAAGGCCGAGCGAGTTCAGGGGGCTTAATGTCCCACAGGTTCTTCTCTCAGGGAACCATAATGAGATATGGCGCTGGAGAAGAAAAGAGGCATTAAGAAAGACGCTTAAAGCAAGGCCTGATCTGATGGATAAGATCGAGCTTACCGACGAGGATAAAAAGCTGCTTTCTGAGATATTTTCAGAAGAAAGCGATTAACAGATATAAAATTTACAGGAGGACTGTGAAATGAACGCGATAAAGATAATTGAAGAGTCTTATAAAAAGGAGATCCCGCCTTTTAACGTAGGGGATACCGTTAAAGTTACAATGAGGGTCAAAGAAGGAGAGAAGGAGAGGCTCCAGTCATTTGAAGGCGCTGTTATCGGTAGAAGGGGAAGCGGCACACGCGAGACCTTCAGGGTGAGAAAGATTTCTTACGGCGTCGGGGTTGAAAAAATATTCCCCATCCACTCTCCACTGATAGATAGTATCAAGGTTGTCAAGGAAGGTAAAGTCAGAAGGGCCAAGCTCTATTATCTGCGTGACAAAAAAGGAAAGGCAACCAAGATAAAAGAAAAATCATTCAACAAAACTTAAGAGCAAGATTCTGAACAAGTCCAAAGCTTGAATGATTAAGAGAAGAGAACTCCCCGCTATTTTCCAGCATGATGAAAATATCCGCCTGAAAACCCCCATTATTGCAGGCATTGACGAAGCAGGCAGAGGCCCTCTGGCAGGGCCTGTAGTGGCAGCCGCTGTTATACTTCCGTCCGGGCTCGTTATAAAAGGGCTTAGAGACTCCAAGCAGACTTCTGAAAATGAGCGCAACAGACTATTCTGGGAAATCACATCTTCTGCCCTCAATATAGGCGTTGGAATCGTAACTGCTGATACTATTGATAAGATAAATATACTCAATTCCACGAAACACGCCATGACTGCCGCTGTAAGAGACCTGAAACTGAAACCCGATATCCTGATGATAGATGCTGTAAAACTGCCGGATATCGGAATTGCTCAGGAGTCAATAATAAGGGGCGAATCAATAAGCGCCTCAATAGCCGCCGCCTCG
>JBFLVX010000034.1:0-17602 GCA_040758255.1 Nitrospirota bacterium | reverse complement strand
ACTGAGCCAGGGTATAGTTAACTATCATCAAAACACTCCGGTAATGCTGTTCGTTGTCATTCTGCACCTGTTGCAGAACCTCTTCCGAAATATAAGACTGCTACAGAATTTCTATAATCTACAAACGGCTTATTACATTTTGGCGGCAATAGTATTTATGCATTTAACCCAAATAATGCATGATTTTTTCAGCCGACTTTTTTGATCAGGCTGAATAACTTATCCGCCAGTTTAGCGTCAAGGGCTTTCAGTCTCTTATATTTTTCGAGGGCTGCGCCTTTATCATTCATAAATAAATAGACAATGCCGAGATTGTAATGCGCCTCCGCGTAATCAGGACTGTATTTTAAAACCTTTTGAAAGGCTGCTGCCGCCTCTGTGTAGGAAGCTGATTTTCCATAGGCGATGCCGAGGTTGTAATACGCGTCGGCAAAATCAGGCTTCAGCATAACAGCCTGCTTGCCTGCCTCGATCCCCTCTTTGTACATACCGAGCTTCCCATAAGCAACGCCTAAATTGTAATACGCATCAGCGAAATCAGGTTCAAGCCTTACAGCCTGCCTCAGAACTTCCACAGCCTCTTTATACTTGCCGAGTTTTCCATAGGTAATGCCGAGGCTGAAGTGCGCGTCCGCAAAATCAGCCTTTGATCTTATAGCCTCCCTGTAATCCCTTACAGCCTCTTTATGCTTACCAAGATTTTCATATGCTGTGCCGCGATAGTAGAGGGCATCTGCGAAACCCGGTTTAAGCCTTATCGCCTCTTTATAAACATCTATTGCGTCTTTATACTCTCCGACTTCTGAGAGGAAATAGCCAAGATAAAACCAATACTCTGCAGTATTTTGATAATTTTTTATTATGCTCTCTATTGAGGTAACCGGCCCACTGGCCTTCAATTTATCTTTCATGATATCCGCGGGCATTGCCAGGATGAGGTTCTCCGTCCTTTTTATGAGAAATGTTGTCATGCCGATAACCTCGCCGTCTTTGTTGAATAACGGGCTGCCGCTGCTGCCGTGCGAAACCGGCGCGGTGATCTCGACAACCTTTCTTCCGGGAGAGATTCTTCTCATCTTCCTGTATGCGCCTTCAGAAATAGTATTCCCGGAATCTTTTGAACTGCTTATGATATAAACCTTCTCGCCTGAATTTAATTTCCCGGCGTCTCCGAATTTTACGGGATGCAGGTTGTCTCCTTTTACCCTGAGTATTACAAAGTCGTTCTCCTTGTCTGCGTAAACCACGCCTTCGACATCCAGGACCTTACTGCCTGACCTTACCTTTATCTTCTTCGCAATACCTATAACATGATAGTTAGTAATGACCGCACCGTCCGCGCCTGCGATAAATCCCGTCCCTTCCGTCAGCGGCTCGCCTTTTTTGTTATATGCCGTGACTACTACAATTGAGTCCTGATTTTCCCTGAAGAACGTGTAGTTATCAGCAGAGGATATAGAGGGAAGCAGCAATAATGAGATAAGAAGAAGGAATTTTTTCACATAAGATTATAACAGTATGGAAAATGACTTCACAATTTGTTTGAGGAGAGAACGCTTCGCTTGAGGGGCGGGGCGTAGGGCGGAAGGCCAAAACCAAACCGCGCTTATTGCCCCGTCCCTCTCGAAGCGGTTGTTCTGCATTCTTTGTCATTCTTTGCCTTGATCTTCAAGATTTTCGTCCCGGGCATCTCACATAGACAGAGAAGCTACCTGACCCTTTTACTTCAATTGTATTTTCATCAATGACTTTATACTCAGGATCATTATATAACGTTGTCACCGGGCGATAAGTTCCCTCTTTAAAACAACCGCCCGGTCCGCAAAATGAGACATAATATTTCCCTTCGCCCATCGGGCCAATCGCCAGGCCCCAATTGTCCTTACAATTTTGAGATTTCCAGAAACCAGCAAGGGGGTGAGATTGTGACTTTTTTGCATTTTGCTCGGCCTGCCAGTTGGGATCATTGTCAGCCACGCAGCCGACGAATAATAGAATGATTATTGCAATGAATATATTTCGTAGTTCTTTCATTTTATTTTGCAGAACGATAAAGGTGAGCGACCGCGAGCCAGCCGCCCCAGACGCCGACTTCGGCAACCCGGCCGGTCGGCTGGCTCGCGGTTCGCTCGACTGGATGGATGGGCCTCATAATCCCCTCTCGACAATCTTGCCGGTGCGACCATCAACTCGAACTCCGTGACGAAATGCTGACCTCGCACTCGAACCGAAGAATCCATCACAAACATAATAAAACTCAGCGTCCGCGTAGATGTGATAGACGACCTTCATCGACAGAATCTTGCTCCGACGAACAATCGAGTCCGCGTCAGCGGGTGACACCGTGAACCCTTCGGGCGCTCGGCTGGAAACAAGGGTCTCAGGCGGACCACCCGTCCATACGCGTCGTATACCCGGCGCGGCGCAGCTTGCAAGCACCGCCAGACCGATGACTACGAGTAATCTTCGCATCACGCCCATCGCTGAGTTCACCTGCGCTTCTGGCGGGCGGCTTGCGTTTTTTAGCAAGACGCATGACAGAGTAAAGCGTCAGGTGCAACGACTGGTTATAAGATTTTCAATTATTACTCTCGTCCTGCGTGCGCTCTTGGTCATAGTTATACCCATCTTGCATTATAAAGACAAGGTTGTTGCGCTTCGGAAACGGCATATTGTCGTTATAAGCTTTCTCGTCATCATATGGGGGATAGTATCTATATCCGAAGCCGCCGCGATGCCTATTGCCGAAAGCGTCAGTATAATCAACGTACCCATAAAGATAGAGAGTGTTTTTCATGCTCTTGATGCCAGCAACATCATCCTCGCTGAGAAGTTCATCGTTGAATTTCTTGAAGATGTTCTCGCCCCGAACAAGGAAGGCATGGGAAGGGAACTTGGTATTGGTACTATAATCGGGAGGGTTAGGCAAAGAAACGTCAGTCTCTTTAATGCAGGTCTTGATAACAATATCGGTTATATGCGCGGGCGTCTCCCCGTAGTTCTGGATTCTCAAGTCAGAATGCACTTGGGCGTGTGGCTCTGGAATAGCATCCTCACGAAGGTTAATGCCGGGGGGGCCACTGGATACCCTGACGTATGCGCGGTCAGTTCTGCGGAAATGAACCAACTGAGTCCAGTAAATAACTGCTTGTGCGATGCCAACAAAAATCAAACAGACAGTGAGAATGATAGTCCACCGATCAGAAGATTTTTCAGTAGTCTCAGTTTTCTGTTGCTCGGCTATTATCTTATTGGTCGGGACCCGGAGGGTTTCAGCGCTTATGCAGGTCTGTTCTTTGTCGGTTTTGCTTATACTTTGGTCGTGCTTATTGCTTATCCTGAGACTTGGGGTTGGTGGCTGTGACTCGGCGATGCTTTGTCCTACAACCGCCAGAGAGAGGAATGTTGCTATGATTAAAAGTTTACGCATGACTTATAACAACGAGTTGAGCCTCGCGCTACTTAGCGCGGGACTCGAACGATTCGTTAGGATTCAGCTATTCTACTGGTTGATTAATACGTTTTGCCTCTTCTTCAAAAAGCTTTTTGAACTTTATAAATTCTTGTTCTTCGCCAAGTTCTTTTGAAAGGTATGTAGCTAATCTGAACTTCACGTAGCAATTACGATCTTTTTTTATCTGAAAAAAGGCATTTTCCAAATTAGTCATATCTTGAAACCAGGGAAGCCCCACGGTTTTCAGAGATTTTGTCAGATCATTTATCATAAGTTCGACATTACTCCCATTTGGTTCAATCCACCAAATGTCATCTCGTTTAGCTTCGGCAGGATTGTCTATCCGGGATCGAATCTGTAAGTGATAATTATGATTCTTCAAGGCATAACGCATGTGTCCACAATATTCCGGAGGCACTAGAAGTCCGTCTTTATCAGTTTTGATTTCGGTCTGAGATGGGATGAATGTGTAATAAACGCTCAACCAAGCCGTCAATGACATTGGGGGAAATCCTGTAACTTGAGAAAAATAGTTGCCAACCGCTCGGATATTGAATATCCATATACACTTATTCCGGTATGCCCAATTATTTCGAGTTTTGACTTTGGAAAAGTCGTTCTCTCTGAGAAGCGGTGAAAGAGTCCTGCGAATATGTTTATCGATTTCCGGCGAACCAATCATATTTTATTCTCTAACGAAAAGTTGACTGATGCAGACCACCGAATGACTTAAAAGAGCAAGATGCCGATTTGAAAATCATAAGTCACAGTCAGTCAGAAAAAGTGTCCTGTGGTCTGCATTCAGTCCAACGCCTGGTTATGTCCTCACTTTAATGTGCCTAATCGTTTAATGACTTAAAAAAGTCTCTTATCACGTCTCTATGATTAGTGAACTTACTTTCAAGTATCATTTTGAAATCGTTAAGATTTTGGTCTTGTAAGAGCTTATCAATTTCAAACGCTTTCTTATTAAGCTGTCTACAATATTTATCAATTACAGTTTGAGGAAAGGTTTTCCTTAAGGATGCCACCTTATTTGTTGCATCTGTTCTTGAATATCTTTTCTTTTTGACGAAATAAATTACTTCAAGTATTTGAGACAAGCCTTGAGGAACACCACTATGAAAAACAGGCAAATCTTCTTTCTGTACAGTTTCTATTTTGTTGCCTTTTGATGCACCATTATTAAGAGGTAGAAATTTTCTTAAGACCGAATTTGGTGTGTCCTCAAATGGTTCAGCATGCGTCTTTAGAAAATTAAAAACTTCCTCATCAATTTTAATTTCATAGGTTTTCATTTTTTACCCTCCTCGACATTTAAGGTTAACTACTTTTAACGATAAGCGCTTATCGTACTTGTAGTCTAAAGTAGTTAATTAAGTTTGTCAAGCATAGGCTAAAATATTATCCATTTCCGTAGACATAACCAGTTATTATGTAGTTTACCGATAATATCAGAAGCTCTAATTATATGTAAAGAATAATAAGCTATCATCTTGACGGTTCTTATTGATATCTTTATCATACTTGAGGGGACTAATATTCCATTTTGAGTATTAGTCCACAAAGGGTACTAACACCAATGCAAAAGATTCCAGACGATATTATAGCGAGATTCGAGGCGGTCATCATGAAAAAAGTAAAGCCTGTTTCCCGCCACGCCGATTACAAAAAATGGCTTCTGTATTACCTTGATTTTAAAAGTAAATATCGTCTCCCAGATTCCAAATCTGAACATGTTCGTTTGTTTGTCGAGAAATTGCAAGAAAAGAATCAGACGCCCGCTCAGCAAAAGCAGGCGGCGCATGCCTTATCTCTTTACTTTGAGATTCTGAGGCAAGTAGATAATAAATCTTCTTCTGCGCAAATCAATACTGAAAAGAGATTAAAGACAATATCTCCATCTACCGCTAACGTATCAAAGGCTGGTTCGTCAGCAACATCATCTGGGGTTTTTATATTGCCGTTATCGTCCGGTAGTCACTATAACGCATGGCGATGCCTGGCGAAATCAGGCTCTCCTCTAAGGCTTTGCATCGGAGCGTAAGCTTATCGCAGGGCAGGGCGGGTTAGATCCAAACAAAAACGGGGCTGACCGCTCAAGCAGTCAGCCCCGTTAGGTTACACAAAAACCGGTTATTCTTTTGTTGCCTTCACAAAGGTCTCTTTATACATTCTAATGCCTGTGCCTGCGGGTATAAGCCTTCCCATGATAACATTCTCTTTGAGCCCCCTGAGCTCATCCTGAGAGCCGCTTATAGCAGCCTCTGTAAGAACCCTTGTGGTCTCCTGGAATGATGCGGCAGATATAAAGCTGTCCGTCGTAAGGGAAGCCTTTGTGATGCCTAAAAGTATAGGTTTTGCCTGTGCGGGTTTCCCCTTCTTCTTCAATATCCTGTTGTTCTCATCCTCGAAAGCTATCTTGTCAACATGCTCGCCGACAAGGAAGTCCGAGTCTCCCGAATCCTCTATCTTCACCTTCTTCATCATCTGCCTGACAATAACCTCTATATGCTTGTCATTAATTGTCACGCCCTGAAGCCTGTAGACCTTCTGCACCTCATCCACAAGATAGCTCTCAAGCTCCTTAGGCCCGAGGATCTCTAATATGCTGTGAGGATTGACAGAGCCGTCCATTAACGCTTCTCCAGCTTTTACCACATCGCCTTCATGAACATTCAGATGTTTTCCCTTGGGGATGTGATATTCTTTGGAGTCTGTTGCGTTTTTGACGATAACTATTCTCATGCCCTTATGAAAACCGTGAAATTCCACGGTGCCGTCTATTTCACTCGCAACAGCCTGCTCTTTGGGCTTTCTCGCCTCAAAAAGTTCGGCAACACGGGGAAGACCGCCCGTAATATCCTTTGTCTTTGTAGTCTCTCTCGGTATCTTTGCTATAATGTCGCCGGGATGGACAATGGCATTTTTCTCAACAAGAACATGCGACCCGGAAGGCAGCGGATAACGGGCAAGCTGATTGGTGCTTGGAGACCTCAGTGTGGCCTTTCCATGTTCATCTTTTATGGAAACTCTGGGGCGCATCTCATTAGGATAATCTATAATGACCTTGTGAGAAAGTCCTGTGACCTGGTCCACCTCTTCCTTGACCGAGACGCCTTCAATTATGTCGCCAAGTGCGATCTTTCCCCCGACTTCGGTGACTATCGGGGTTGAGTAAGGGTCCCACTCGGCAAGTTGCTGTCCGGCATCCACCTTCTGTCCGTTTTTGATCTTCAGCTTTGCGCCGTAAACAACTGAATATTTCTCCTTCTCACGCCCTTTTGCGTCAAGAATTGCCAGGCTGCTGTTACGGTTCATAACCACAAGGGAGCCTTCCCTGTCCTTAACTGTTGTGAGATCAATAAACTTCACGGTCCCGCTGTTTTTTGCAACAAGAACGGATTGCTCTACCATCTTTGTAGCCGTGCCGCCTATATGGAACGTTCTCATTGTAAGCTGGGTCCCCGGCTCTCCTATTGACTGCGCAGCCATTATGCCGACTGCCTCGCCTATCTCAACATGTTCGCCTCTGCCGAGGTTTCTGCCGTAACATTTCCTGCACACGCCATGCCTTGATTCGCAGGTGAGAACCGACCGTATCTTCACCTCATTAATGCCTGCGCCTATAATTTTCTGCGAGAGTTCATCGTCTAACTCCTCGCCTTTCTGCACGATTGTTTTCATTGTAACAGGGTCTTTTATAGCTTCAGCAGCGACCCTGCCGAATATCCTCTCTTCAAGAGGTTCGATGATCTCTCCGCTCTCCACCAGGCTCTTTACGCGTATGCCGTCATCAGTGTTGCAGTCATCTAACCTTATAATCACATCCTGCGTAACATCAACAAGCCTCCTTGTAAGGTAACCTGAGTTGGCTGTCTTAAGAGCTGTATCAGCCAGACCCTTTCTTGCGCCGTGAGTTGAGATGAAGTATTGAAGAGGAGTCAGCCCTTCTCTGAAATTCGCCGTGATCGGGGTCTCAATGATCTCTCCTGAAGGCTTTGCCATAAGGCCCCTCATGCCTGCAAGCTGTCTTATCTGCGCGGCAGATCCCCTTGCCCCTGAATCAGCCATCATGAAGATATTGTTAAAAGAACGGCGCTCAATAAGTTCTTCTTCTGAGATCTTATCGGCCTTCTCCTGACTCTCAGCGCCCAATTCCTTCATCATCTCATCAGCGACCTTCTCTGTAACCTGCGCCCATATATCCACAACCTTATTGTACCGCTCGCCGTTTGTTATCAGTCCCTCAGAATACTGATTCTGAACATCAAGCACTTCACGTTCCGCCTCTTTTATGAAAAGAGGTTTTTTTGCCGGGATATGCATGTCATCTATGCATATTGAAGTCCCTGACATAGTCGCGTATCTGAAACCGAACTTTTCAAGATTATCAAGAAAGACCACGGTTGCTTTCTTCCCAACCTTTTTGTAGCAAAACTCGATGATCTTTCCAACCTCTTTCTTGGTCATCTCTTTATTTATCATTGAAAAAGGAATGCCTTCGGGCAGCACCTCTCCAAGCAGAATACGCCCCGGGGTAGTATCTGTCATCTCCCCGTTCATTCTCACCTTTATCAAGGCATGTTCGCTGACAACATCGGCATCATAGGCGATCCTCACTTCATCAGGCCCGGAAAATACCCTTCCCTCACCTTTTGCGCCCTTCCTCATTTTTGTCATGTAGTAAATTCCAAGTATCATATCCTGCGAAGGTATCGCAATAGGCTTGCCATTGGCAGGGTTCAGGATATTATTTACCGACATCATAAGCACCCTCGCCTCTACCTGGGCCTCTATTGAAAGCGGAACATGCACAGCCATCTGGTCTCCGTCAAAGTCCGCGTTAAAAGCAGTACACACAAGCGGATGAAGCCTTATGGCCTTTCCTTCAACAAGCACCGGGTCAAATGCCTGTATGCCGAGACGGTGGAGGGTCGGCGCCCTGTTTAGAAGCACCGGGTGCTCTCTGATAACCTCATCAAGACAATCCCATATCTCCTCATCGCCCCGCTCAACCATCTTCTTTGCAGCCTTGATGGTTGTAACATGCCCTTTCTCTTCAAGCTTGTTAAAGACAAACGGTTTAAAGAGCTCAAGCGCCATAGTCTTCGGCAATCCGCACTGATGAAGTTTCAGCTCAGGCCCGACAACTATGACCGAACGGCCGGAATAGTCAACCCTCTTGCCGAGAAGGTTCTGCCTGAAACGTCCCTGCTTACCCTTTATCATGTCGCTCAAGGACTTTAAAGGCCTTTTGGTGGCAGCCTTGAAAACCCGGCTTCTTCTGCCGTTGTCAAAGAGCGCGTCAACCGACTCCTGAAGCATCCTCTTCTCATTGCGGATAATGACATTCGGGGCCTTTAACTCCATCAGCCTCTTTAACCTGAAATTCCTGTTTATTACCCTTCTGTAAAGATCATTCAGATCTGAAGTCGCGAATCTTCCGCCTTCAAGGGGAACCAAAGGGCGGAGATCAGGAGGAAGAACAGGAATAACATCCATGATCATCCATTCAGGCTTGTTCCCCGATTTTCTGAAGGCCTCAATAACTCTCAGCCTCTTTGTAAGTTTTCTTTTTACGCTTATAGACGATGTCGCGTGAATTTTTGTCCTCAGATCCTTGGCTTCCGCGTCAAGGTCTATATCCCTGAGAAGCTCTCTTACAGCCTCCGCTCCTATACCTGCCTTAAAGCTCTCGCCGTGTTCCTGAACCTTTTTCCTGTACTCGTCTTCAAGGATTATGTCCCGCTTCTTCAGCTTTGAATCACCAGGGTCCACAACAACATAGCTCTCAAAATAGAGCACCCTCTCAAGCTGGCGCATAGTCATATCAAGAAGAGTGCCTATCCTTGACGGTATGCCTTTCAAAAACCATATATGGGCAACAGGCGTGGCAAGCTCTATATGTCCCAGTCTCTCGCGTCTTGCGCTTGACTGTATGACCTCAACTCCGCACTTGTCGCACACTACCCCCCTGTGCTTCATTCTCTTGTATTTGCCGCATATGCATTCCCAGTCCTTGACAGGGCCGAATATCTTTGCGCAGAAGAGGCCGTCACGTTCGGGTTTAAAGGTCCGATAATTAATAGTCTCAGGCTTTTTTACTTCTCCGTAAGACCATGCCCGTATCTTTTCAGGAGAGGCAAGCCTTATCTTTATGGCCTGAAAATCGGTTGGATTCTTTGGTTTCTCAAAAATTGAATAAATATCTTCCACTTAATTATCCCCCTTCAGAAAGGTTTCGGATTTGAGATTTCTGATTGCTGATTTTAGAAATCCGGTGCTTCAATCCCAGATTCTCTCTCTGTAATCAATATATTCTATAATCTTATCCGGCGGTCTCAGCGATGCTTTCCTTTGTCCTGAGTTGAACTCTTTTCCTCTATCATGTCCACATCAAGACCGAGACTCTGGAGTTCTTTAATCAGCACATGGAATGACTCAGGTACGCCAGGCTCAAGATTGACATCGCCTTTAACAATAGCCTCGTATACCCTCGCCCTGCCCACAATATCATCACTCTTGACAGTGAGAAATTCCTGAAGGATGTTGGCTGCTCCGTAAGCCTCGAGAGCCCAGACCTCCATCTCTCCAAGCCTCTGTCCGCCAAATTGCGCCTTTCCTCCCAGCGGCTGCTGAGTAACAAGCGAGTAAGGCCCGATGGAACGCGCGTGTATCTTATCTTCCACAAGATGATGCAGCTTCAGAACATACATATACCCTACGGTAATCGGTTTTTTAAAGGGTTTTCCGCTCTTTCCGTCATAGAGTGTAATCTGCCCGCTGGCCGGAAGTCCCGCTTCTTTTAAGAGGCTCTTTATCTCATTCTCCTTTGCCCCTTCAAAAACAGGGGTTGCCACATGAAGCCCGAGAGTCTTTGCCGCCCATCCAAGATGAGTCTCTAATATTTGTCCTACGTTCATTCTGGAAGGCACGCCAAGAGGGTTGAGAATTACATCAACGGGTGTTCCGTCAGGCATATAGGGCATGTCTTCTTCAGGCACAACTATAGAGATGACCCCCTTATTGCCGTGTCTTCCCGCCATCTTGTCTCCTACCTGTATCTTCCTCTTCATGGCAATATAGACCTTTACAACCTTAAAGACCCCGGGGAGAAGCTCATCGCCTTTTTTAAAGTTTTCCTTCTTTCCCCTGTAATAGTCCTCAAGCTCTTCTATATGCTTTCTTGTCTCCGCCTCTATCTGCTTAATAGTATCCTTGCTTTTTGGATCTGAAATTTTTACATTGCTGAGCGCTTTATCAGAGAGTTTGCCGAGGATATTTTCAGTAAGCCTCTTCCCTTCTTCACATAAAACCTCTCTGCTGCCCGGAAGCTTTACGGCGTCCGCTGCTTTTTGATTGAGAAGAGCTTCCCTGATCTTTATGTCACTCCTCTCCTTAATCACTCTCACCTGATCTTCAAGGTCCCGCTGAATGCGCTCTAATTCATCCTCTTCAATGCTCTTTGTCCTTTTGTCTTTTTTCGCGCCCTTTCTTGAGAAGACCTTTACATCAAGAACAGTTCCCTCAACTCCCGGCGGCACATACAGGCAGTTCTCCCTTACCTCTTCAGCCTTTTCTCCAAAGATCGCCCTCAGGAGTTTCTCCTCAGGCGTAAGCTGGGTTTCGCTCTTTGGTGTGACTTTGCCGACAAGGATATCTCCTGGCTTTACCTCTGCTTCTATCCTTATAATGCCGCTCTCATCAAGGTTGCGTAATGCCTCTTCCCCGATATTCGGTATGTCCCTTGTTATATCTTCAGGCCCGAGTTTTGTCTCCCTCGCCTCCAGGATAAATTCCTCAATATGTATAGAGGTGAATACATCTTCTTTTACCATACGCTCGCTTATTATGATGGCGTCCTCAAAGTTATACCCTCCCCATGACATGAAGGCGACAAGGACATTCCTGCCAAGAGCAAGCTCTCCTCTGTCTGTTGCAGAGCCGTCAGCGATAACCTCTCCTTTTTTTACCCTGTCACCTGCGCTTACAATAGGTTTTTGATTCAGACAGGTTGCCTGATTTGACCTGTGGAATTTGACAAGGTTGTAAAGATCCACGTTTCCGTCGTCAGCCTTTACTATAATCCTTGAGGCGTCAACGCTCTCCACCACACCGGTTCTCCTGGCCGACACTATAACACCTGAATCTTTTGCGGTTACAGCCTCCATTCCGGTTCCCACTATCGGAGCCTCTGTATGCAGCAATGGAACAGCCTGCCTCTGCATGTTAGAGCCCATGAGAGCCCTGTTGGCATCATCATTTTCAAGGAACGGGATAAGGGAAGCCGAGAGGCTCACTATCTGTTTCGGCGAAACATCAGTGTACTCGACCTCTTCAGGAGTCACCATTTTAAAATCACCAGCAACCCTTACAGACACGGCCTCTCCAATCTCTCCGATGAGATGGCCTCTTTTATCAACAGGCGATGTTGCCTGCGCAATTGTGCGGTTCTCCCCGTCTATCGCAGAGAGATATTCTATTTCATCCGTGAGCTTGCCGTTTTTCACTTTTCTGTACGGCGTCTCAATGAAACCATAGTCATTCACCTTTGCGTAAGTTGCAAGAGATGTTATCAATCCTATGTTAGGGCCTTCAGGGGTCTCTACAGGACAGATACGGCCGTAATGGGTCGGGTGAACGTCTCTGACTTCAAACCCTGCCCTCTCTCTTGTCAGCCCTCCCGGACCAAGCGCACTGAGCCTTCTTTTGTGTGTTATCTCTGAGAGCGGATTTGTCTGGTCCATAAACTGGCTCAACTGGCTTGAACCGAAAAATTCTTTGATAACCGCAATAACAGGCTTGGCATTTATTATTTCATGGGGCATTGCCGTCTCAAGCTCTGTAAGCGTCATCTTCTCTTTTATGGCGCGCTCCATTCTCACAAGCCCTATCCTGAACTGATTCTCAAGGAGTTCCCCGACAGTTCTCACCCTTCTGTTGCCGAGATGATCTATGTCATCAACATCCCCTTTTCCTGATCTCAGTTCCAGAAGGTATCGGATTATCTCTATTATGTCCTGATCCGTTAAGACCCTCGTCTCAAGGGGCACGTCGAGTCCCAGCCGTTTATTGAGCTTGAGCCTGCCGACCTCTGAAAGGTCATAACGTTTAGGATCAAAAAACAATCCATCAAAAAGCACTTTTGCATCATTTGTTGAGGGCGGTTCACCGGGCCTTAACTTTCTGTAAATCTCCATAAGGGCGGCATTTACGCTGTCCGCCTTATCCATCAAAAGGGTATTCCTGAGGGAAGGGAGGTATCTTATTCCGTCAATAAAGAGCACCTGAAGAGCGGGCATTTCCAAGGAGAGGATCTTTTCCGCAATTGCATCTGTAATCTCGTCTTTGCTTTCAAGCAGAATTTCGCCTGTCTCCGGATCCACGATATCATTTAATACTATCCTGCCGATAAGTTCCTCTTTTGTGACGCTTATTTCTGTTATGCCGGCAGCCTCTATCTTCTTAATGGCGGCCTTTGTGATTTTTGAGCCTTCTTTGACGATCTTCTCGCCTGTCTTGGGATTTTCTACGCCCTTTGATATCCTTATCCCGGCAAGGAAATCTTTTACCTCCCGCGTTGCAGCGCCTTTTGTTATCTTTATCTCTTCAATAGGATAGTAGAGCTTCAGTATTTCTTCGTCTGTCTTTCCAAGGGCCTTAAGGATCACAGTTGCAGGCAGCTTTTTTCTCCTGTCAATCCTGACATAGAGGATGTCTTTTGTATCAAATTCAAAATCAAACCATGAGCCTCTTGCGGGTATTATTCTGGCGGAAAACAGCGTCTTGCCTTTCTCGTGGCTGAAGAAGACTCCCGGGGATCTATGCAGCTGGCTTACTATAACCCTTTCAGTGCCGTTGATAATAAAGGTGCCTGTATCAGTCATAAGCGGGAGTTCGCCTATAAATACTTCCTGCTCCCTCATCTCCTTTAATCTCTTCTTATTTTCCTCTCCTTTTTCCCAGAGGTTCAGCTTTACCCTTATCTTCAGAGGCGCGGCATAATTAACGCCCTTCTCCAGGCACTCCCTCATCTCATATTTCGGCTTGCCTACTATATATTCGAGAAATTCAATAGAGGACGTCTCATTGTAATCATAAACAGGGAAGACAGTCTCAAATGCAGCCTGCAACCCCATATCTTTTCTTTTAGCTGAAAGGGTATTTTGCTGCAAAAAACGCTCAAAAGACCGCTTCTGGATCTCTATAAGATCCGGCACATCCAGTACAACAGGCGCTTTGCCAAAACTCTTTCTCTCCCTTAACCTTCTTGCCATAGTGCTCCTTAGAAGAGGCTTCGGGGATGCAGGGGATTTGAGGGTTCAATCCTGGGCTTGAACCCTCAAATCCCCTGCATCCCTTAACCCCTATTTATTTTACTTCAACAGTTGCTCCCTGCTCTTCAAGCTTTGCCTTTATAGTGGCTGCCTCTTCCTTGGATACGCCTGTCTTTACAGGTTTTGGCGCTCCGTCAACAAGCTCTTTTGCTTCTTTAAGTCCAAGGCTTGTGAGTTCCCTGACAACTTTAATAACCTGAATTTTCTTGTCGCCGGCTGCGGAGAGAATAACATCAAAGCTTGTCTTCTCTTCCACTGCAGCTGCGGCAGCGGGAGCTCCGGCAGCGGCAGCTACGGCTACCGGCGCAGCAGCTTTTACATCATACCGCTCCTCAAACTCCTTTATAAATTTTGACATCTCAAGGATAGTCATCTTGTCAATAAATTCAAAAACCTCTTCTTTTGTTACGGCCATTGTTGCCTCCTTATTTATTATCTGAATTTTTTAAAGTTTTTTTTATGCTTCACGCTTCTGTTTTAATGATTCAAGCGCATAGACAAACTGGGTTAGAGTTGCATTCATCAGAGAAGCAAATATGCTTAAAGGCGACTGCATTGCACAGGCAAGCATGGAGAGTTGAATCTCTCTTGACGGCAGGGCTGAGATGATCTTCAGTTCTTCAAAACTGCAAAGCTCGCCCTCAACCGCTCCGCCTTTTATCTCAAGTTTTTCATTCGACTTGCTGAATTCAAGAACTTTCTTTGCGAGAAGCACAGGATCATCGTAACCGATAGCCACTCCTACAGGCCCTGAAAATAATCCCACGGCATTCTTAACAGATGTACCCTCTACCGCTTTCCTGGCCAGGGTATTTTTTACGACCTTGTAATCTAACCCGGATGCTCTTAGCCCTTTTCTCAGCTGATAAATTTCTTCAACCGTAAGTCCCTGGAAATCAGTGAAGATAACACCTTTTGCTTTTTCGAACTTGCCCTGAAGTTCAGAAACTATTTTAGCTTTCTCTTCCTTGTTCAGTGTAGCTCCCTCCTTTCTTCACGCCAGAGACCCTGCCAATTCATTCAAAAGCAAAGAGTTCCGGATAAGAACTTTCTGCTCTTAACTTTTCTGCTGTTTTCTCGGCCTATGCAGGTCGGTACAACTCAATTCCGATTAAGCTTCCCTGTCAGCCCGGCGCTGTTTTGCCGTTGCCTGAATACAGGGTTTGCACCTGCGGTCTCTGACCAGTTTTTATTAAAAATAGATTATCCCGACATCATCGGTGATAATCCGAACCTTAACTCACGCTGGCAACATCTACGGGAATCCCAACCCCCATGGTTGACGAAATTGATAATTTCTTAAGATATTTCCCTTTGCTCGATGTCGGCTTAGCCTTTATAATTGACGCTATTACAGCCATGGCGTTTTCAACAAGCTTTTTACTGTCAAAAGATGCTTTTCCTACGGATACATGAACAATCCCTGTTTTGTCAGTCTTGTAGTCAACCCTGCCGGCTGATATATCTTTTATGGCCTTCTCTACCTCGAATGTTACTGCTCCGGTCTTTGGGTTAGGCATAAGCCCGCGCGGGCCCAAGATCTTGCCGAGTTTACCCACCATCCCCATAAGGTCTGGAGTAGCTACGATCTTGTCGAATTCCATCCACCCGCCTGTTATCTTTTCAACAAGGTCTTCGGCTCCTACAAAATCAGCGCCTGCCTTTGAAGCCTCCAAGGCTTTTTCCCCTTTGGCAAAAACAACCACTCTTACTTTCTTGCCGAGCCCGTGCGGAAGCACAACGCTTCCCCTGACCATCTGCTCTGATTTTTTTGGATCTACTCCGAGATTTACAGCCAGATCAACAGTTTCATCAAATTTTTTCATAGCAAGCTGTTTAAGCAGATCAACCGACTCGTTAAGGTTATATAATTTTGTCTTGTCCACTTTTTTCTCAGCGGCAGCATGTTTTTTATTCATTCTTCCCCCAATAAGCATTTTTCATTTTTTAACTCTCAGTTTTCAGTTACTTCAACACCCATACTTCTTGCCGTTCCTTTAATGATTTCCATGGCTTTTTCAATATCAAAGGCGTTCAGATCCGGCAGCTTCTTCTCTGCTATCTCTCTTACCTGGGACATGGTGATCTTTCCTACCTTCTCCTTGTTAGGTGTGCCTGAGCCCTTGATGATACCCGCTGCCTTTTTAATTAATTCAGCCGCAGGCGGTGTTTTCAGGATAAAGGTAAATGACCTGTCTTTATAAACAGTAAGAATTGTCGGGATAACCGTATCTCCCAAAGCCTTTGTCTGGGCATTAAATTGGTTGCAGAAATCCATTATATTAATCCCGTGAGGGCCGAGCGCCGGGCCTATAGGCGGCGCAGGGTTAGCCTTTCCCGCAGAAATCTGCAATTTAACCTGAGCTGTAACTTCTTTAGTAGCCATTTAAACCTCCGATGAAATAAAATTTAGTTGTTAGTTTTTAGTGTTCTGTTTTTAGTCTGACAACCGAGAACTAACAACTAAAAACTTTTTTTTCATTTTTATGTCTTCTCAACCTGCAGAAAATTCAGTTCTACAGGAGTCTGCCTGCCGAATATGGTCACCATCACCCTTAATTTACTGTGGTCAATATCCACTTCATCCACATATCCGTTAAAGTTGCTGAAAGCGCCGTCAATTATCCTCACGGTCTCGCCCCTGTCAAACTGGGCCTTCACCTGAGCGGCCGGGCCTTTCTCAATCTGCTGTTTAATATCGTCTATCTCTTCCTGCAGCAGCGGCACGGGATTTTCACCGCCGACAAATCCCGTGACTCTCGGCGTGCTGTTAACAAGAGCCCATGTCTCATCATCAAGCTCCAGATTAATGAGAATATATCCGGGGTAGAACTTTTTTGTGGTTTCCTTCTTCTTCCCTGATTTCAACTCTATTACTTTTTCAGTGGGGATCAATATCTGGGTAATCTTGTCGCTCAACCCCCTCCTTTTAGCATTATCCTCAATAATCGCCTTTACCTTCTCTTCATACCCTGAATAAGTGTGCACTACATACCAGTTACTTGCCATAATCTCCTCTACTTGACAACCATCCCAACGAGTTTAGAAAGCAAGAGGTCAATAAACCCCAGAAAAACCGCTATTATAACTACCAATGCCAGCACAACCTTTGTGGAACCTATTACCTCATCCCTTGACGGGAATACGACTTTTTTTATCTCCTGCTTTACTTCCTTGAAGAAATTCTTTATTTTGTCAAACACTTGCCTGTTCCCCCTATACTGTTTACATAATTAAAGCGTTAAGAGGAACAACATAGCAAGCATTAAACATCTTGCCGTATCCTCTTTGTTTGCTGCTTCCCATATATTCTTAAAAGTGGCAGGCCAGGAGGGATTCGAACCCCCAACCATCGGATTTGGAGTCCGCTGCTCTGCCGTTAGAGCTACTGGCCTATAACTTTCCAGATTCCCGGTTTAGCGCTCCGCATTTATGCCTTAGTCTCCTTGTGAAGAACATGCTTTCTGCAGTGATTGCAGAATTTCTTAAGACTCAGCTTTTCCGTGGTGTTCTTCTTGTTTTTGGTAGTCGAATAGTTTTTGTTATTACAATCAGTGCATTTTAAAAGTATTATATCCTGCATCTTTATTAGTTTCCTTTACGTTTAGTTCCTTATTCAATAACCTCAGTAACAACACCTGCGCCTACTGTCCTGCCGCCTTCTCTTACCGCAAATCTCAGCTCCTTCTCCATCGCTATCGGCATTATCAGCTCTATCTCCATTGTCACGTTATCTCCGGGCATTACCATCTCCACTCCTTCCTGAAGCTTCGCAACTCCCGTCACGTCCGTCGTCCTGAAGTAAAAC
>JBFLVX010000033.1:0-17620 GCA_040758255.1 Nitrospirota bacterium | reverse complement strand
TCCCTTAAGGAAATTATAGACGCCGTCTGCTGATGCGACCACGTGTGTTTCCAAACCCTTGTCAAGCGCAGCTTCGGCAATCTTCATCGCGGTATAAGTATTTTCATAGCTGTACGGCGATGTGTTAAGCAGTAGGGTGATTTTCTTTGCCATCATCTCCTCCTTTCTCCATGGTAGGTGCCTTTCTTTGTAACAGGACAGCATTCAGGTCCCGGCAGTTCGCTTGTATATTCTTTTTTGAGAATCTCCAGCAGGTCTAAAACAAAAGGGTTCTTCAAAAAGTAACACCTGAGCCTGCCGTCAACAAAGAAATCAATGATCCCAGCCATCCTTAATGCTGAAAGATGCTGGGATATGTTCGGCTGGCTTATACCGAGGAATTCCTGAAAATCGCTTACGCACTTTACGCCTTTTGATAATTCGTCCAGTATCGCTATTCTGGCAGGGTGGGACACTATCTTTAACTCATCAATTTTTGATTTTAATGTATTCATATATTCAAATATTATTATATTTGAATATATATGTCAAGAAAAAAATGCAGGGGTGTCAAGTATCGTTATTTATCCGGCTTGCCTTATATCTCGCAAGGTTCATTGAAACCCTTCGGAGCGGGGCAAAGAATAGCCATTTGATATGGTCAAACTTATAAAGCACATATAACATGTCGTAAACTGACCCGGCAGCGATATCGAATAGAACAGATAGAAGGGAATATTTCTGAAGCCCAAGGGTCTTGCGAGCGAGTGCTTCCTTGAATGATCTGCTATATATCTGCTTTAGTGTTTCGTTGTGAGAATGATAGGTTTTTGCCTCAGGCTCATAAATTATCCTATATCCAGCTTTTATGACTTTCATCGCCCAATCGTGGTCTTCCGCGTAACTCAATGTTTCATCAAAGGGTATTTTTTCCCATACACCCTTTCTTATCACAGAACTGTGATTTCCGAAAATGTAGGGGGGGCCTGCTCCTATCTCCTGTTTTGGTATATTAAACCTCTTCAGCAACCCCCTCCTGTCAAACGGATTGCAGTCAGGCATAGGCAGGCTGCTGCTCATGACAGCGGCAACTTTATCATATTTAAAATTGGCGGCTAACAGTTCGAGCCACCGGTCTGTCAGCGGCACAGCGTGGCCGCTCAGGCAAACTACATATTTGCCGCTTGCCCTCTTAAAGCCGTAATTCAGCGCATACCCCCATGTAAAATCCTCAGGCCTTATTTCGTATATTGTCACCGGGAATTCCCTTGCGATTGCCAATGTGTTGTCTCTTGACCCTGAATCCACTATCAAAACTTCAAGGTCTTTATATGTTTGTGAGAATATCGCAGATAGTGTTTGATGGAGATACTTCTCCTCATTCTTTGTTCGTATTAAAATTGAGATATCTATGCTATCTTTCATTTATCTTCTCTATTATAAATGCCTATTGAAAACGATACAATCATATTACCATGAACGTCTGGGAAGTGATATAAATAACGTATTCCTAATGACTGCGCCGTTAATGTATAATTTACCAATGAGCGAATGGGTTGAGATACTATTTACTTATGATGAGGTTGAAGCGCAGATTGTAAAGAGGCTTTTGGAAGGCGAGGGGATTCAGGTTGTTCTCAGATCAATGAAGGTGAGGCCTTATCCCGTAAGCATCGGCAAGATGGGCGAGGTGAAGCTGATGGTCAAGGAAGAGGAGCTTGAACGAGCCAAAGAGATAATAAATGCAATGGGTGACTTATCCTCTGAAAGCCTGGGTGAATAAATGATCATTGAAACGCTTAAAAAGTGCGAGATCTTTGCGGAGCTGACAGATAAGGAACTGTCAAAAATCAGCGCTCTATTTGAAGAGCGCAGCATAAAGAAGGATGAGTACATCTTTATGGAGGAAGACCCTTCAGGATGGTTTTATATATTATCCACCGGCAGGGTGAAGATAGTTAAGCACTCTCAGTCAGGCAAGGATATTATATTAGAGATTATTTCGCCGGGCGATGTATTCGGTGGGGTTGCCGTGCTTGATAAAAAGCCCTTTCCAGCTTCAGCTCAGGCGATGGAGCCTGTTTCTGTTATCAGGATCAGCCGCAGGAATTTATTTGACTTAATGGAGGAGCATCCTGTCCTGAAGCTTGCGATTGTTAAGTCCTTTAGCGACAGGCTCAGGAACGCGCATGAGACGCTTAGGAATATAGCGACAGAGCGCGTTGAAAGAAGGATCGCCTCACTGCTGCTGAAGCTCTCTGAAAAAGTCGGCATAGATGATAAAGGCTACAAAAAATTAGACTTTCCTCTGACCAGGCAGGAGATAGCCGAAATGGTCGGGACCACCGTTGAAACATGCATAAGGAGTATGAGCAAGTTTCAGAAAGAGGGTAGGGTGAAGTCCTCCGGCGGCAGGATTTTTGTAAATGCGGATTCTCTTAAGGGTTATCTTAAGGAAGAAGAGAATAGCTGGTGACGGATCGTTCATGTAATAACATGGAAGATAAACAAACACGCATAGTAAATGAAACTTGTCCTGATGACGCAATAAACTTATATAAATTCGGAACGTCATTTGCAGGGCTTGGACTTGTACTCACGATACTCGGGCGACTTTTATATTCACTCCCTGGATATATTTCTTATTTGGCAATCTGTCTATTAGTTGTAGGAACACCCTTGTTTTTTTTCGGATGCTATCGGATGGCTAAGGGCAAAGACTATCATGGTGTGTGGGCATTATTGGGCTTACTTAGTTTAATCGGTTTTATTATCCTTTATTTTCTTCCAAACCGAATTGAGAATAAATAAAAACGTTGTCTGCATAAGGACACTAGAATGGTGGCAATTTCAAGCTGGCACCCCGCTAACAATCTTTACATGGAACTTCCTTCTCAGGACTTGATGTAAGCTCAGTAGCCGCAGGGCTTGCAGCAGGTATGACAGCCTCAGGGCTTGCGGTAGGTTGAATAGCCTCATTGCTGGCTACAGCTGTACTACATTCTTTTGCTATAGAAGCTTTGTCAAGAGCCTCGTATTCTCCTTTCAGCCTGCCTAATTCTTCTTTCTTGTCGTCACCAATTAAGAAAAATAACGCCGGCCAAAAAAGAACTAAGCCTACGCCCATAGCAACAGCATCCTTAGTTGCTTCCTTTTTTTGTTGCCCTGTAACTTCCATAACCCTTGAACTCACACGCAGCGATTCTTCTTTTAATTGGTTACAATTATAGCTTTGGTATTGCAAAGGCGACACATAAGTTGCACTAATCTTCTCAGGCGAAGTTGCACATCCAGCAACAAAAGATAATATTAGAACAACAGAAACTACTCTTAGCAGACTATTTCCTTTTTTCATAGTATCTCCTTAGAACAATTATTTGTATAAGGTTCCCTATTGGCTTTGCCCAGAATATTACCATTTCTCCTATTTTTTAGCTATATAAATATTTCAACCAGAATTATCACCTTTTAAAGCTTCTTAAGCGTCCTAATTTTCATCTTCTCTTTTTTTGAGAGCTTCCATGGATTGCCTTTCATGCGGGTGGGCTTAAGGTCAGTTTCTTCATCATCTTCTTCGATAGGTTCTTCTTCGGTATTCTCTACAGCTTCAATAGCAGAGTAGAGCTTATAATGGAATTCATCTGATGTGACAGGGGATGCCCCCTTTGAACGCGCGAAATCAGCTATCTCCCTATCGGAACTTACGACTATCCACGCTTTATGCCCGGTGGATATTATGCGCATGATGACCCTGTCGGCCTTCTCCGCAAGCCGTGAATAGATGACCTTTACCCCTCCGATCATCACATTCGTTTCAGCGCCCATGCCGTTCTTCCAGCCGTCAAAGACGACAGTGATATCATGCCCTGTTTTGTTTGAGTATTTAGAGAGGTCTTCGATAAGTTTGCTGCGTTCTTTTTCGAGGTCTTGGTGAGCAGTGCCGATCAGATTGTATCCGTCAATCAGTATATAAGCCATTGGGGAAATGAGTAGACAGTTAATACTACCACCACCCCTGCCCCCTCCTCAACAAAGGAGGGGAGTTGTTGATACCCCAGAAAGTTCCCCTCCTATTTTAGGAGGGGATTAAGGGGTGGTAAGGTATCAGTAATTCTATTTCTATCTGCTCAACCCAACTACGACTGGCAGACGGCTGCTTTCAGACACTCTTCGAGCCATGCGAGTCTTGATCCCGTAATTACAGACTTGTTAATGGATTTCGTAAATTCCGAGGGATCAACATCAAGACCTGACTGTTTCACGAATGGACTGACTTTTGCTTTGGTCTTGGCGGCTTTTTTAATAACAGTTTTTGAAACCTTAAGCTCTGTCCCCATAGCTTCCGCAAGATCGGCGAATATATCCTTGTGCTGTCTTGAATCACCGGCATGCGGAATAGCCTTATGAACTTTCTTGATCTTGCCGAGATAATTAACAATTGTACCTGAAGATTCAAGATAAGTAGCTGAAGGCAATATGAGATCAGCCTCTTTTGCAAGGCCGGTCATATATGAGGTCTGAACAATGAGAAATTTTGTATCGGGTCTTACGGCAAGAGGTGTCTCGCCGATAACATAAAGTGCATCTGTCTTGCCCGATAATATATCCTGATAACTCTTCCCTTTTGTTTCAAGGCCGGCTGCAATTATACCCCTTGCATTGGCTTCCAACGGAACAGCAACAACACTTGCATTGGTCAGCAACGAGATATTCCTTGAAGCATTAAAGAGGGCAGGGGAGCAGAAGATTACAGGAGATTTTGCTCCGGTCAATAATTCAGCCGCCTTGTCCGAATTCTCTGTTGCGTTAACATTTGCGATCAAAGCGGTCATCTCCTTATCTGCCTTAACGCCTTTTGCGGAGAGCGATTTGGCTGTCTGAGCAAGTGAAGATGCCTCATCTCCGATAACCTTTACAGCCGCAACTTCACCCGCCTTTGTATCATTGGAATTTATCACGATCAGCTTTGCGCCTCTGGAGATTCTCTTTCTTACAGCGGCATCAAGAGCAGGCAGAGACCTTTTCCACTGAGACGGGTCAAGCCCTGCGAGCACTATAAGGTCTGAGCTGTCCATATCAACAATATCTGAAGACTTCATTGAATCAGCGTCAGAATAGAGGCTTACGGTTGTGTCAATATCTTTTGTCTTTACAACATCAGAGGCAAGTTTTGAGAGCGCGGAGGCATCCTCATTCAATATTCCGGCTGAGCTTACAATACCCTTTGTTTTAGCGGATTTCAACTTCTCAGCGGCAATGCTGAGCGCGTCTTCCCATGTTGTCTCTTGCAGTTCATTTCCAACCCTCTTCATAGGCACGGTGATCCGCTGATCTGACAATAAGGCGTCAAAACCGAATCTGCCTATTGCGCAGATGTACTTTTCAACAGACTCTTCGTCTGCTCCCGAATTTATCTTTACTATGCTGTTATCTTTCGTGCTTATTATTATGTCGCAGCCGTTGCCGCAGGAGAGACACGTTGATGCTGTTTTTCCATATTCCCATTCCCTCCCTTTTCTCCACCTGTCCGCTTCAAGGAGCGCGTTTACAGGACACGCGTCAACGCAGCTACCGCAAAATGTGCAGCCAGATTCCTGAAGGGGTTTGTCATGCGCTGTTGTAACCTTTGAGCCTACGCCTCTGCCCATAAAGTCGAGAACATTTGTTCCCTGCTCCTTGCAGACCCTTACGCATCTTGCGCAGAGGATACAGTAGTCCGGGTCTCTCTTTATGAATGGATTTGCCTCATCAATGGCATAACCGAAGTATTTTCTCGTAAAGGTTGATTCCTTGAGTCCGGCATCATATGCATACTGCTGAAGCGTGCAAACCCCGGCCTTTGTGCAGGTCATGCAGTCAAGCGGGTGCATCGAGAGGATGAGGTCAAGCACGAACTTTCTCATCTCCCGAAGGCTCTCGGTATCCGTATTTACAGCCATGCCGTCCTTAACCTTTGCGGTGCAGGCAGGGACAGTGCCCTTGCCGCCTTCCACTTCAACAAGGCACATCCTGCACGCGCCTATGCCTTTCAGACCCTTTAAATAACAGAGGTTCGGTATATGAATCCCCGCCTCTTCAGCGGCATCAAGCAATGTAGCGCCTTCCTCTGCCTTCACTTCTTTACCGTTTATTTTTAAGCTGAGTGTCTTAGCCATGTAAATTCCTCCCTTTATCTCAATCTAAAACTATAATTTTTATACTCCCGCAGGTTCTTTCTCTGTGCTTATTGATATAAATTCAATCGCTCCCTCCGGGCATGCCTTTATGCACTCCCCGCACTTTGTGCAGCGTTTCTGCGCAATCTCAAAAGGCAGATAACCGGAAAGATAGGGCTTCCTCTTCTCGCCTGTTATCGCGTTATCTTTGCAGACATCTCTGCAGATACCGCATGATGTGCATTTGTCAGGAATAATTATGTATTCAAAGAAGGTGATGCACTCTTTTGAAGAGCACTCTTTCCCTATATGTCCTATATATTCTCCCGACTCTATCTTTTCTGCTATGAACTTCGCGGTATCTTTCCCTTTTTTGCACATGGATGCCTCAAGCATATTGGAGGATATCCTCTTTAATCTTGCTATGTCCTCATCAGTTGCAGTGCCATCGGCGATCTTCTTTATCCTTATCCTTGCCTCATAGCTTCCGAAAGAGCAGGGGAAACACCTGCCGCACATGGGCTCAGCAAGGAACTCCTCTATAAAGACAAGGGTCTGCTGAAGAGGGCACTTCTTCTCCTCGGCCTTTGCCTGAACATCCTTCATTGTTATTGGAGTTGGTTTCTTCTCTTCACTCATCATATGCTCCTTGAACAGGCTAACGCCTGCTGCCTGCTTTTTCGCTTTTCTGTTTTTCGATCTTTACCGCGCCTATCGGACATGCCGTGTAGCAGGCTTTGCATTTTGTGCAGTAATCCTGATCAATGAAATATTTGCTTTTCAGTTCCTTTACGGCACCGAAGGCGCATGCTCTTTTGCAGAGGCCGCAGAGGAAGCACTCATCATGATCTATGGTGTATAGACCGAGGCCGCTGCACTGTTTCGCGCGGCAGAATTTATTATGTATATGCTCTTCATACTCTTCCCTGAAATATTTGATTGTGGTCAGCACCGGATTCGGGGCGCTGTTGCCAAGTCCGCAGAGCGAGCCAGCGACTATCTTCTTCCCTAACTCCTCAAGCTTTTCAATATCGCCGTCCTCTCCCTGTCCTGAGGTGATCCTCTTCAGTATCTCAAGCATCTGGTATGTCCCGATCCTGCATGGAGGGCACTTTCCGCATGATTCGGACTGTGTGAATGAAAGGAAGAATTTTGCCACGTCAACCATACACGTATCTTTATCCATGACGACCATGCCGCCTGAGCCCATCATTGAGCCGACTGATGCCAAAGAATCAAAATCAACCGGCAGATCCAGATGCTCGGCAGGGAGGCATCCGCCTGAAGGCCCGCCTGTCTGGATAGCCTTGAATTTCTTATTGTCTAAAATTCCGCCGCCTATATCAAAGATTATCTCTCTTAATGTAATGCCCATCGGGACTTCAACGAGCCCTGTGTTCACAACCTTTCCTGTCAGGGCGAAGACCTTTGTGCCGGGTGAGGTCTTTGTGCCGATAGAAAGAAAATAATCAGAGCCTTTCTCAACAATTACAGGCACGCACGCATATGTCTCGATGTTATTAAGATTGCTCGGATAGCCCCATGCGCCGCCGCCTCTTTCCGAAAGACGAGGTGGCCTCGGCCTCGGAAAACCTCTTTCACCTTCAATGGATGCGACAAGCGCGGTTGATTCGCCGCATACAAATGCACCTGCGCCTTCTCTAATGTCAACTGTAAAGTTGAAGCCTGAGCCGAGGATGTTTTTGCCGAGAAGTCCCAGATATTCAGCCTGTTTAATTGCGATCTTTAAATTCTTGACCGCGAGCGGGTATTCGTGGCGCACATATATAATCCCGTACTGCGCCTCTATCGCATATGCGCATAGAGCCATGCCTTCAAGCAGGCTGTGTGGGTCGCCTTCCATAATAGATCTGTCCATGAACGCGCCGGGGTCGCCTTCGTCGCCGTTTGCTATTACGAACCTGATCTTCTCAGGGGATGCCTTGGTATGCTTCCATTTTTTCCCTGCCGGGAAACCAGCGCCGCCGCGTCCCCGTAAATTCGCCTTGTCCACTTCGCTCAAGACTGCGTCAGGAGTCATGGTGGAGAGAGCCTTGCCCAAAGCAGCGTAACCGCCGACAGCAATGTAATGATCTATATTGCACGGGTCTACCACGCCGTTATTCCTGAGTGCGATCCTCTTCTGTTTTTTATAAAAGGGGATATCGGCCATCACAGGTACAGGCTCGCTCAGTATATCGTCTCTGTAAAGTCCCTGTCTGTAAGGCATATTGCCGAGTACTGAATAGCTCATTATCCACGGCACATTGTTAGGTTTAGTCCTCTGGTAGAAGATGTTCAGGGGTTCTACTTTTAAGACAGGTCCCTTCTGGCAGATACCCTGACAGCCGGTTTTCACTATCTCAAGATCAACGCCGGTTTTTGCCGCTTCCTTCTCAAAGGAATCAATTACCTTATGCGCTCCTGTTGCTGTGCAGGCTGTTCCGCAGCAGACCCTCGCTCTTAGCGCGTCAGGCTTGAAGGTCTCGTTTTTAAGCTTCTCCGATAATTCTCTCAGTTCATTTGCGCTGTTAAGTTTTGCCATTATTCTTCACCCTTTGAACTACTTTTTTATATCTTCAATTATCCCGTCAATCTTCTTCATGTCAATCTCGCCGACTATGTCCTCATTGATTGTCGCAACCGGCGCAAGGCCGCAGCAGCCTATACAGCCGACCGTCTCAAGAGTCATCGAGAGGTCAGGCGTTGTCTCGCCTTCCTGTATGGTGAATTCATCCTTTATCTTGTCCAGCACCTTGCTTGCGCCTCTGACGTGGCAGGCTGTGCCTGTGCAGACCCTGACTATTTTTTTACCACGCGGCGTGAAGTAAAACTGCTTATAAAAAGTTGCTGTGCTCAAAACGTCTGATAAAGGTATGTCAAGATTCCTCGACAGTTTATGCAGCTCTTCTTCAGGGATATAATTGTGTTCTTCCTGAATCTGCTGGAAGGCGTGTATCAATACGCCCCTTTTTTTCTGGGCTTCGGTAAGAACTTCACTGACACTTCCTAAGACCTCATCAACCTTGAGACTCATTTATACCTCCAACGCCGGCATGCGCTGTATTTTTGATCTCTCTTCTGGCAGCCATATCCATAAGGACCCTTTCAGCGCCGAATTTGCCGGGCTCGTATTTCCTGAGTTTCAGGTTCTCTCTTGCCTTGTCAATATAATCAAGGGTCATCTGAAGCATCTTCTCAGGATCAGGCTCAAAATGAAGCGCTCCCATAAAGCGTTCAAACCATACCTCTGTCATTATTTTTGTGACTTCCTTGCTTGCTCCCACAGGAGACTCTCCGCCGAATATTACAGGCACTCCTGACGCGGCGAAGTAGCAGCCGATAGCGATAGCCTTCTCAGACATCCATTCAGGGGCGATGCCGACCGCAGGCATTCCCGCGATCTCATCAGAGAGCCCGCCTTCCGCAGCCATTGCAGTGGCTATAGTTAAGATTCTTGAATTGTCCACACATGCGCCAAGATGCAGGATAGGCGGTATGCCTATAGCCTCGCAAACTTCCCTTAGTCCGGGGCCCGCATTCTCCAGCGCTGTTTCAGGTGTCATATATCCGGCAGTTGCGCAAGCGGCTGAGCCGCAGCCTGTTGAAACTATCAGCACATCGTTCTTTATTAATTCCGTTGCAAGAAACTTATGGATTCCGGTAGACGCAACCCTTGGATTGTCGCATCCTGCAAGCCCGACAACACCTCGGATCCTTCCTGCCATGATAGCGTCATTTAATGGCCTGAATGAAGCGCGCCATTTGCCGCCCTGCATGTAGGCGATGTACTCTTCTGAAAACCCGCCGATGAGCGTTGATTTCAGGGTGATATGGCTTCCCTCCGCCTTTCTGTTCGGGAAATTGTCGCACGCTGTTTTAATTATCTCTCTTGCAACTTCTCTGGCCCTGTGCTCATCGTACTCTATATGCACAGCGCCCTGCATCTTTGCCTTTTCGCTGGTGGTAATAACTTTCGTATGAAACTTCTTTGAAAGCTCCGCAATGGCAGGCATTATGCACTGGACATCAACTGTCATGGCATCTATCAGGCCGGTCATGATACCGAGTTCCTGATTGGTAAAGCCGCCCGCAGTGGGTATACCGTGTCTCATAAGTATCTCGTTTGCAGTGCAGCACATTCCGCCGAGGTTTATGCCTTTTGCGCCCTTTGATTTTGCGTACTCGATCATTTCAGGCTCGTTCACAGTGTCAACTATAACCTCCGCAAGCGTAGGCTCATGGCCATGGACGATCAAGTTAACTTCGTCCTCCTTGAATATGCCGAAACTCGCCTCTGCCTTTATCGGAGATGGTGTCCCAAAAAGTATATCTGATATATCTGTTGAGATCATGCAGCCGCCCCAGCCGTCAGCAAGGGCAACTTTAAGCCCATGCGTGAGCAGATGATCCGGCTCATGGTCCACGCCTATATTTGTGCGGTGCATCGCTTCAACAACTTCCCTGTCAATTCCGCGTGGTACGATATTCCACTTCCTCCACCTCTCCTGAGTCTTCTCAGGAGCGCGTTTGGCATAATTGATCTCGCCTTTTTGGCGTCCGAAATCTTCGGTGAATGTAGTGGCAACGTCTTTTGCAACATCGTTTACAGGCCTGCCTTCAAATTCAATACCTAAGATGCCGGCTACTCTGTAGAGCTTCTTCACATCGGTTATCTTGAAGTCTTTAGTCTCTCCGTTGGCGACCGCGAGCAGAGTCAGGGCCATATCTCGGGCATGGTCTGAATGCGCGGCTGTGCCTGCGGCGATCATCCTCACCATATTCCTTGCCGCTACTGTCCCCAGAGTTGCGCCGCATACGCCTCTTGCCTCTTCTTCGGCATTCTTGCCGACGAAACGGCATGGGCCCATATGGCATACCTTGCAGCAGGCCCCTGATTCACCTATAGGGCAGGGCTTCATCTTTTCAGCCCTGTCAAAGCAGGTCTCTATTTCATGTTGCCTGCCCCATTCAATTATCTCTTCGGCTGATGTGCCGGCGCTCTTTATTGCTTTATCCATATATCCTCCATCTTTTTAAAGTAGTACGCATTTAGTAGAAAGTAGTTAGGGATAAATTTTTTATTTTCCTATAACTACTTTCTACTTGCTACCAACTACTATTTTTAAAACATCGGCTCCATTTCAAGGGCCGGATGTCCTGCGTTTATTAAGAACTCCAGGAGCTTCTCGGAATCTTCCGCAACTGTTTCATCAGCTATCTTATCAATCAGGTCAGGCACGCCTTCTTCCGCGCACCTCTTCTTAAAGTCTTCGCCGAGCCTCTCTTTAAGGTTCTTTGTCATCCATACGATCCTCTTTATGCCGCCGTCGGCAAAGAGGAATTTTTTGCTGGTGATAAAGTTCACGCCGATGCCTGAGAATCCAGGGTTCTGCGTGCCTCCACCTACAGTTCCTGCAAGTGTTGAGAATTTCATTCCTACAGGGGTTTCGCCTGTATGCCCTCTCTGCACCAGCATCACGCCGTTGGCTTCGGGTATAATCGCAACAATACACTCAAAGCATCCGCATGATGTCATGGGATTGTCCATTATTGTGTAAAGGTTCAATGACTCAACAGCGCCCGCTGAGTTGCTCTTAAGGTACTTGTCAACTCCTTCCCATCTGCCGCGTTTCTCATCAACCGCGGGGCCCTTTGCAATAGGCTGATTGCCGCCGGTCGGGTCTATCTCGAATGCGGCCTTGCAGTCGAGCCAGTTGTACGCGCCGCAGAGGCCGAGACGCTCCGGACTTATTACGCAGACGTGAGATGGGGCAAATGACTGGCAGAGGAGGCATGAGTAGAAGGTGTCAACGGTCTCATCCGTCATTCCTCCAAGCCTCTTATCCCGCTCTCTGTAGACAGCCCGTGCCTGTTCCTGAAGCTCAAGCACATCTTTTTCATCGCAGTAAAGGGTGACCTGAACCTTGTCAACGATTGACTTGAACCTGTGGTGCGTCATAGTGTTGTGTATAATGCCTATATGTTCAAGGGTAATGCCGTCCTTGTATGATTGGTTGCTGATCCTCATCCATACTATGTCGCGCTGTCCCATATGCCAGAGCCCCTGCGCCTCGTTTATGTTGTGATGCAGCTTCCTCTCGATAATAGCCTCAAAGTCATTCTGCATCTTCCTGCCCGCGACATCTATTACAATCGCGAGAGGCATCTTGCCGCCTGCCTTGAACCTCTCCTCGACATTGGTGCCGACAATGATTACCTTATTGTCCTCAATCTCATCAAGCTCTTTTGTCCTTACCCATTCAAACGCGGGTGTGCGCTGCCCGCCGAACTCGATGAACATGTCCTCTTTTCTTATCCTCTCGCCCTCAAAAGCAGGCCCATAAGCCACAGGGATCGGCGGCTTCTCTACGGTAACCTTCAATCCCCTTATCTCAAACGCCCTCTGGACGATCTTGCTGTGGTCGAACTCTTTTTCAACATGCTCATAAGTGCATACGCCGGTAGGGTGAATAACAGGAACATCTGTATCGCATATTGCCGGATAGCCCATGTTGATGGCGCCCGCGCCTGTGGACCATTTGATCTCATCAAGCTCTCCCAAAACGAGCGCAAAGGCAAAGACCCTATCCTTTGTATATTTAAGATGAGCTTTGTAATCGCCGGGTTTGTTGCCGCCGAATATCATGGACGCCCTGATGGACCAGCTTAACGCATAAAGCGTATGCTCTGTATCCGGGCCTAATGGAACTATATAAGTGTCCCAGCCGAGTTCAACTTTCCTTGAAAGAAGCTGCTGGGTAACATTTGTAAGCTTGCCGTTCTTGTCCTTTGCCTGACCTGAGAGAAATGTCAGAATATTCTTCTCCTGAAGTTCCCTGACGATCTTTTCCGCGATCTCAGCGTCAGGCGCTGCTCCTATGATCGCCGCAAATCCCGGCATCCTGCCGTCAACAAGCTGTATTCCGAGATTTCTCTGAATAGTGTCGGTGATAAAACCGTTATATACATAACCTGTTTCCGGATCGGTTACAGGCTCAAGTCCGTTTAGATACCTAAGCGCGAGGATTATCTCTTCGCAGAAGAGGGTTGCCATTCCGGAATCAAGCGCTTCACCCAGATATGGTTTCCAGAACTTCTCTTCCGGCATATCATGCAGCATCTCTCTTGCCATTTCGAGCGCGACCTTCATGTCGGCAAGGCTCTTCACAGGGAACGCGGTCATTGCGTATATCTGCGGCAGGTAGAAAGCTGTGTCCGGAAATTCAATAACAAAATCTTTGCCTTTTTCAGCAATAGCCTTCTCAAGCATTTCTTCTGCTGTCTTAAACAGATGGTGTGAAGCACTGATAGCAGCAGAGGCTATAATCTTTGACATCTTTACCTCCTGAATTCATTTTTCAAAGTGTAAACTGTTTATATTCTGAAATATTCTGTTAAGGCGAGAATACGTTAAGCCACTTTAAATCTGCTTACTGCATTTGGGACATACGCCGTAAAATTCAATATGATTGCCCTTTATCTCGAACCCGTTAGCCATGCTGTCCGAAAGGTCAAGCTTGAATTTCTTGAATATATCAATAATGCTATTGCACTTTACGCATATAAGATGATGATGAGGAGAGCAGTCAGGGTCATACCTCTTCTTGCCCGGCTCGATCGTCAGTTCCTGCAAAGCCCCTTTATTCTTAAGCGCTTCAAGCGTGTTATATACCGTTGCGACAGACATGGTCGGGAATTTTTTTGAGACTGCGCTGTAGATCGTATCGGCAGAAGGGTGCGATTTGTTGCCCTCCATATAATTCAGGATCGCAAGCCTCTGAGGCGTTAATTTTATCCCGATAGTTCTGTATTTTTCCATAAAAATCCCGGCAAATATTAAGTAGGAAATAATATCAGTTTAGAATTATTCCTGTCAATTATCTCTCTTGCCGAAGCTTATTACGCTGCTTTACTCTTAAGAAAGGTCGGGATGCTGTTGGCCTCTCTCGGCCCGACAGTGATCTTCCAGCCTTCGAGTTTATCTTCAAGCGCGCCGCTCAATATCGCAACCTGCCCCGGGATTATAAGCTCTTTATGGCTTATCTCTTTGTCAATGCCGCTCTCCTGTATGAAGGCGGCGATCTTTGACGCGATAAATTTACCCGCTGCCCACGCGGTGAGCACGGAGAGACCTTCGCAGTCCATAACCGCAAGCCGGCTCGGTACCTTGCTGTTCTCTATCTCGCCTGAGACTATAAAATATGTGAGCGAGAAGTTGGTGGTTATCATCAGCGGAGAATCAGGTTTTGCATCCCCTATCGTATAGACTTTCTGCTCCACCTGCATCGGCACCTGCGGGTCGG
The DNA here is from genome assembly GCA_040758255.1 of Nitrospirota bacterium. Classification (GTDB taxonomy): domain Bacteria; phylum Nitrospirota; class Thermodesulfovibrionia; order UBA6902; family UBA6902; genus JACRPZ01. The sequence continues at coordinate 3,180 of JBFLVX010000033.1, read as the reverse complement.
TATAGATATTCTGCCTCAGGGTATAGAGAGCGAGATTCTTCCACTGCTCTATGCTGCTGAGGATAACTATTGAAGCATATTTTGCGATCGCAACAGACGCGATATTGGCCTCAAGCATAGAGTCATCTCTCTGGACATTATTTATCACAGGATAGCCTAAAGGCTTAAAACCCTTTTTGAGGGCTGCGCGTCTTATCTGTGTGTTGTTTTCCAGTATCTCTTTTGCTGTCTTTGCGCCGGAGTCAAGCACTATGTCTTCAACTCCAAGACCCGCAATCTTTTCTGAAAGCGCGCTTAATGCATCGAGTCCATCCGCGTAGATTGCGAGAGGCACGCTGTATGTCTTGGCAATATTCGCCATCGCCTCGGCATTCTTATCAGTGGCGCAATAGATCAAGGGCTTTCTGTCAGCAACCGCTTTTACCGCAGACTCAATTACAGAGGCATCTTTGCAGTTGAGGATAATGGCCGCTTCAGGCGCCTTTCCCGCGACAAGTTTTACAGCGGCTTCGTATTTTGCGCTGTCGTTTGATGCGCACTCTATTGAGATCGCGTCTATCCTGAGCTTCTGTCCAACCCTGTCCATCTCAGAGCTTGCGACCTCAGATGCCTTTTTTACCAGCTCGTCATCGCTCAGGTTATCCTTGATATTCAAGGCAAGGGCGCATGGATTGAAGAACTTCTTCTCATGCCTGAAGAGAACGCCTTCGCCGCCCATCTTAACCGCCTTGTCACCTGTGCCGAGGCTGAATGTTCTTATCGGTGGAGATGATGCCTCTCCCAATGATTTCTTTGCTTCCTCGGAAATATCCGGGCATTTTGATATATCAACGCCGGCCTGGGCCAGCTTCATTGCAAAGGCAAGGCATGTTGGAAACCCGCACTTTTTGCAGTTTGTCTTGGGAAGAAGTTTGAATATCTGGATACCTGTTAAAGCCATTTATTTACCTCCAAAAAATTATTGTTCAAGCTGTTTAATAATTAACTGAGTTCGCCGATAACTTTTTCAACTGTCTCAACAGCCTTCGGATGTCTCATTATCAGCAGGTTAGTCCCTGCCATAAGCATTGATGTAGATGTCACTGTCTCCCATGCAATGCCCCTCTCCTCAAGCCTTCCCCATCCCGGCACATCCGCTTCTGAAGCGACAGTCTCTTTTGTCTTCCATACATACATGCCGACATCGCCTAATATCGGCGGCTGCATGGTCGCATCGTTCTGCATCAGTCCGGCAAGCCTGATCCTCTCCATAACAGAGTAGGTGTATTCCAGTCCGTAGCCGAGAGCGGAGCACATAGGATCGGTCATAAGCCTTGACTTGTCAAAACCCATCTGGGTGATCAGAATGTTCAACTGTTTCGCAAGGTTAATGTCAAGCTCGGACATCGCTATTAATTTATGATTATGAGCAAGCGCAGCAGCAACAATTGTCTTATAGTTGCCTTCCTGGGCCTTGCCGATTATGCAGTTGAATCCGCTTGCAGCTTCAGCAGCGGCTACAAGTACCAATGAATCTTTTTCAATATGATTGGAGCCGAGAATTATAAGAGGCACATTGATCGCTGCCAATACATCTTTCACTGTCTTTGCGGCATCTGATGCGGAACGGTCGCCTCTGTCAGGGTGCGTGCTTACCAGCCTCAATGCTATCGCCTTTGCGTTAAGCTTATCCTGGCAGTGCTTTGCCCATGTGACAGGGTCATTGCTGACATCCTTATACTGCTCTTTAAGAGGCTCAGGCCAGTCATCCGGCGCTATATCCTGTATTTCGTACGCGATAACAGGCTTGTTCGGAATGGTCCCTTCAAATGAGAGAAAGGGCAGGGAGCTTTCACCGCCTATCGTTACCGCTTTATCACCCTTGCCAAAGTCAAGGCCTAACACTTTGCCGTTATAAGTCTCTTTTGGAGCTGTAAATGACATATAATTCCTCCTTCAATTTATAAAAGGTAGTAAGTAGTTAATAGAATGTAGTTAAGGGAAACGGCATGGTTTTGTAAGCCCTAACTACTAACTACCAGCTACTGACTACTTTGAAAAACTTACATCTCTAAATACGAGTGAGCGTAGAGTGTTTTTCCCATAAACACTTCAGTTGTCTTGACCACGTCCATAAGCTCTTTATCAAGAGGGTTGGCTATCGCCGCAGTAAGCCCTTCATACATCAGGAGCGTTAAATAAACCCTGTCAATCAGGCTTCTCATATCTTTTGGGACGCCGTTTGAGATGTTGCTGAGACCTACAACTGTCTTCATCGGCGGGTCATTTAATTCCTGAAACATCTTTACAGCTTTAATTGCATGCTGCGCCTGGTCCTGCATGGTGCAGACCTGAAGAATCAGTGGATCGAGATAGAGATCCTCCATAGGCACGCCGTACTCCGCGGCCCTTCCCATGATCTCGGCGGCAATTCCGCATCTCTCCTCAGCATCAGCAGGCAGACTGCCTTTGCCCAGTGTAAGCGCAATGCAGAGGGCGTTATATTTTGCGGCTAATTCAAGCATGATAAACCTGTCAGGCTCGTTTGAAGTGGAATTGATCAACGGCCTTCCCCATGCATTATTGTGCGCTTTCAGTCCGGCCTCCAGAGCAACGGCGTTGGTTGTATCGAGGCATAGCGGCGCCTGGACTTTTTTCTGTATGCTCTCCACCATCCATGTCATCAGCTCTCCGCCTTTCTCCTCAGCAGGGCCTATGTTGACATCTATAAAAGTCGCTCCGGCCTTCCACTGAGCTTCAGCAAGCTCCTGAATAGGTTTGGGATCGCGGCTGTTCATCGCTTCCCTCACCTTCTTGGCTATAATGCTTATCTTTTCACCTATGATTATCATTCCTTTAATCTCCTTTAGGAACTGTTTTTATCTGATAGAGGGTTTCAACAAGAGATGCGTCTTAAAAAGCTTTTCACTTTAACATAGAAAAAGGCGTTTTATTAAGGAGTTAATTTAAAAATAAGAATTTTAAATAAAACATTAAATGGAAATAGTTCTAAGGACTCCGGGTGTTTCTTGTTGTTTATCCACAATCCACCATCAAAAAAGACAAACCACAGAGAGCACAGAGTTAAGGCCGATATTTTGATGTTTTTCTTTTATAACGCAATGTCTTTCTCTGTGAGCTCTGTGGTTAGGTGGTGAATCCTATTTTATTGAGAAGGCTGTTCTTTCACAGAAACTTTAC
>JBFLVX010000032.1:0-18426 GCA_040758255.1 Nitrospirota bacterium | reverse complement strand
CACTTGGTACAACCTGTTTTTTATTAACTGTCCGGTTATGTCGGCTGAATACTTGAAATCGCCGGGTTTTAAAGATGAGAAGACAGCAGATGTATTGACGAAAAACAGCAACAATACCATACTTAAAATCAGCTTTTTCAATTTACTCCTTTTGCTGATTATCCGCAGCAAGTGCTGTAATGATTCTATCCTTGTATCTGTGATAAAGGTATGATGCACCTATCATGACTATCCCGAGGATAATAAAAGAGAGTATCCTGTATGGAGTATGTATTTTGGACATATCAAAAAGAAAAACTTTAACAAGTGTCACAAGGAACAATCCGAGAGAAGCCATGCGTATAAAGGGAATATTGCCCATGAATCCCTTGATCATCAGGAGAACTGAATACAATGTCCATAATACCGATATGGCCGCAAACTGGGCATTTGGCAGATACTCGTAGAAAAAAGAGGACGTCTCGACATTCAGGGATATAAAGAGCAGGATGCCACAAATGCCGAATATCACTGAAGAGTCCTTAATGTTCGAAGCTGCTCCCAACACGCCCGATAAATTCGTTAATGATCCCTGCCGGGCAATACGAGAAAAAGCTAACATGACAAGGATCAAGAAAACAGTAGTCATTAACCGTTCCGCAAGCATATATGAATAGGGACCGGATATGTGAAAAGTGTCGAATCTGAAATGGAAGATAGCCGTATAATCATAACCGAGAAACTTGGAAATGGTTACTGCAAGCAGAACATAAGATCCAAAGACCAGTTTCTTCCTTTCCAGTCTTATGCCTGTCCAGAGCAATACAGCAGCTTGTGCTGCCCAGAAGATAGTTATCCAATGTTTTGAAAATATTATAGGGATCGTAATTATCAGGAACAAGGCTGCTTTGGCGATAAGCACAGTAAAGGCATCCTGCTCGTATTCCCCGGTTTTGTATAAATATGAAGCCATCAAAAGAAATACTATCGAATACATAATCGAAATAACGCTTACCCATTCAAGTGAGAACTGCCGCGTTATCATATGGTAACTGAAACCAAATGCGATAAAAGAATTCGGCGTTATAATGGCAAATCCCCTGATGCTTTCCTTTTTGGCCCTAAAGAACTGATATGCAAAAGGTATAATGCTGTAAATAAAATAATAAATATTCAGAAATATTATCGCGGGCCAGAATTTAGAATATTCATAGTTGTTAACAAACCTGCTCGTTTCATAGTGGTTCATAAACCAGCTCGTATATAGGATGTACGTAGAGATAAATCCGAGTATATTGAGAATATCCCATTTTTTATAGAAGGCCACTCCGAGAAGCCCCAGATTAAGCACAGTCATATAGGAGAACAAGAAAATATAGTTATCTTGACCGGTGCTCAACATTACAGGTGTTAAAAATCCTCCTATCATGCCCAGGATAGCGAGCCACTTTGTGTCATAAATAATTGCCAACACGCTCGCAAGCACTGTTATCAAAACCATAAGCAAGAAAGACGGCGTCTGAGCAAAGAGGTGGTAAAGCTGAAATGCGGCAAAAGTCGCAAAATAGAGTGTGGCAATACCGCCTCCGACAAGCGAAAGACCGAATGCCGCATAATTCTTCTTACGGAACTTATTGCCGGCAAACAGAAAGACCGCGCCCCATATGTATGCCAACGCAACTCTGCCTGCCGGACCTATCCAGCCCCTTTCAAAAGAGTATTTCAGGAAATAGCCTATACCGAAAACCATCGTTACGATGCCGATAATGAGGAGCCACTTCTGACCTATGTTAATTTCAAACTGCGAGGTTTCTTCCTTTTTAGACTGTCTGGAAGAACTGCTTAAATGGTGTAATTGAGGTTCTTTTGCTTCAACATATCCGGGTTTGTCGAATTTTTCATTGGCAGTTACTTCCTGGAAAGGCGGCAGATGCACATCCTCTAATGAATGATCTGCTTTCTCATATTCCGGCTGCAGAAGGTCTTCGGTCTCTGAAATGTCTTTCCGTAATTCCCCGGATATTTTTTCTATATCAGCACTCAGGCGGGCTTCATACTTAAATACTTTACTGTTCAGTTTTTTAATGTCTGATATAGCACGATCTCTTATGGAATCTAAATTGTCCCGTTCGCTTTTAAGATCAAAATAAAAAGAGAGCCTGTCATACATTTCATCATGAAACGTATAGCCGCATGAATCACATGTCTTTAATGCCGTTTGAATATCTCTTGAACACTGAGGACAATTCATGAGCAATGCCTCCTATATATTGACCATGCTCTGTTAGCAATAATCATGGGCAAAACCATACGAGTACTTTAGCTTAAATAACTGTACTTGTAAACAGATATTTCATACATACAGGAAGTCAGACTTGCCGGAACTTTGAAAAAGTCCATAATATTATTGAAGCTCTCACATCTTACGTATCAGGTAAACGCCGTCACGCACAGGGAGGAAGACTTTCTCAGCACGGCTGTCATTCTTCACCATATCATTGAATAAAGCTATCGCGCGGCTCTCATTGTCATCCGGGCGGAGGACCTTGCTGCTCCAGAGGACATTATCTGCCGCAATGAGCCCGCCTTTTCTGAGGACCCTCATCCCCTCGGAATAATAGAGAGGATATGAGGTCTTGTCCGCGTCTATGAAGATGAAGTCCATGCTCCTGTCAGAAATGTTTTTCAATGTCTTGATCGCAGGGCCTGTCTTTAGTTGTATCTTCGTCCCATACGGGCTTCTTCTGAAATACCTGCGTGCGAACGCGGCATTTTCTTTCTTTATCTCGCAGGTGATGAGTTCGCCGTCTTCAGGCAGTCCCTCAGCCATCATAAGAGCTGAAAAGCCCGTAAACGTGCCTATCTCCAAAACCCTTTTTGCACCTGAGATCTTTACCAGCATCTGAAGCAGCCGCCCCTCAACTACACCTGTAAGCATCTGTGCTTCATCCATTGTGCTTATGGTCTCGCGCTGAAGCTCCTCAAGGAGCGGAGAAAGCGGGCTGGTGTATTCGGCAGCATATTGTTCGATCTTCTGCGGGATAAAAAGTTTCATTTTTTAGTAGCACTTATCATTATCGCAAACGTCAACATCGTATTTTATTTTCATTTTTTTGCATAGGTCTAAGTTGCTGATGTTACGTTCAAACAATAGACAATGTCTCACTAAGGGTTTTAGGAAGGAATAATGAAAGTAGTTCATCGGATGTGGAAATTCATCTTCGTACTGACTATATGGATCTTCGCAATACTTACAATTTGCACCGTTTGTATTCAGAGATGCGAAGAAGGGCTCAGACAAAAAACTTTCTGCCGTTAATATTGCCTCTCTTCTGACCGTAGCTGAGCTATCCCTAATAGCGATTTGACCAATCTTCATGAAGACTGGCATAAGCAAGGATATATCATTAGGTTGTTTGTTCTTAATTTCTGTCAAAGCTTTAAGCTTATTTTTTGAATCCTTATGTTGCAATTCTTTTATTATAGTCAGCACTTTTTTGTTGTAATTGGTGTCTGCTAATTTGGTTTCCCATTTATAACCAAACATTTCATAGGCAGTCATGATTTTTGCATTACGATATTTAGAACTATTTTTTTCGAGATTTTCATACATAGACATTGCTTTGTCATATTGACAGGCAGCAATATATCCACGTGCAAGATAATATAATGCATCGTCTTTCAACAGATTGTTTTTTATTTTCAGAACAGAAGTATGATAAGTCTTCAGCAACTTATCGATTGCCTTTAGATCCCAAAAGTCACCACCCCCTGATCTGGGGGGAAAATTGAGGGCCGATAACCGCCAGTTTATGTCCTTCATTGCCAACGCGAGGTGACCGCCGTCTGGATACTTAAGAACGTAAGGCAAATAGGCATTAATAGAACGTCCGACATAACAGTTCATATCTCCTTCGCATTCGCCGGTGGCAGCCAAATCGCTTGCATGATAAAAAATGGCATATTCAAGGTATGGGCTCTTAGGGTATCGCTTTATTAGCTCTTCATACTCGTTCCCAAGATAATGTTGACCAAAAAAATTTAGATATTCCTTACGATTTCCGCAATAATCAGACTGATCGGTGTAACAATTACACATATCGACCATCATGGTTTTTGCCTGCGCGAGCATGAAAAGAACTTTGTCCATGCTCTTATAGGCTGGATTTTCCCTATATATTATTTCTAAGTCATCAATAATTTGCTGCGCAAGTGTGGCATTTTCTTTGGAGGGACACTCACGTTCAAAATGATGAGTCTTAGGCCAAAGAATATTAATATTCTTCTCTGTTTCGCTTAGTTTGGCATCGATTGGTATTGTTTGGGCTGCAACACTGATAGGTAGGAGGAAAGAATAGATTAAAGTTAACAAGATAATTAATGCCAAAGATAGATACGATTTCGTGTCTGACTTATATATCATTTTTGTATTCGCCTAACAGTTATTATTTCGCTTCTTCTGCATTTAAGAGGATTTTATCTTATGCCGCATGGCGTGTCAAACAATTTTTGATACATAACTCCTTCTTGCCCCCCTGATTCTGGCAACATCACGCAGTTGCTGGTATAATTTATGGACGGTATCAGAAAGTTTAAACCATAAACCATTACAAATAAATGAGGAGACATAATGAGCATTCTTCCTGAGGGTGAACAACTGAGAAGGGCCATTAAATGGATATCAGATGAGCGCACGGAAAATCCCGGTGCCAGTCTGTCAAAGTTAATTGGGGACGCCTGCCTGAAATTTGATCTGCCTCCGAAAGACGCGGAGACTCTTATGCGTTTTGTTACTGAAAAAGGTTCAGATGGATCATAAAGAACGATAGCCACAGACTGACACAGACTTTTTATAACGATGGAGAAATAAAATTACAAAATCCCCCTTCATCCCCCTTTTACAAAGTGGGAATTTCTTCCCCTCTTTGGCAAAGAGGGGTTAGGGGAGATTTTCTAAATTGCAACAATTTTTTTGCGTTTGTATTTGTCAGTGTGAATCTGTGGCTAATTACTCAATAACAAGGGGGAAATAATGGCTTTAAGCAAACTTGATGAACTGGCTCAGATAGGGCAGAGCATCTGGCTGGACAATATCAGCCGGTCAATGATAGAAAACGGAAAACTCAAAGAGGAGATCAGCCTCGGTCTCAGAGGAATGACCTCCAATCCGTCCATATTCGACAACTCTATAAGCTCAAGCGCAGATTATGACGGAGCAATAAAGAAATTAGCGGGAGAGGGAAAGTCCACGTTTGAGATATATGATGATCTGACTGTAAGGGATGTTCAGGATGCCGCTGATATGTTCAGGCCTGTATATGAAAAGACCGGGCGAGTGGACGGTTATGTGAGCTTGGAGATAAACCCTGAACTGGCTATGAAGACAGAGGAGACGATTGAAGAAGGCAGACGGCTATTTAAGAAGGTAAACCGTCCGAATGTGATGTTTAAAGTGCCTTCAACAGACGCTGGCTTTGAGGCTATATCCGAGTTATTGGGAGACGGCATCAATGTTAACGTCACCCTGATCTTTTCTCTGGATCAATATATCAGAACAGCACGCGCTTATCTTGAAGGGATGAAGCGGCTTCTGGCAAGAGGCGGCGATATGAGCAGAGTGCATTCAGTCGCGAGCGTCTTTGTAAGCCGCATAGATACCGCTGTTGATAAGATGATAGACACGCGGGCAGATGAGAAGCTTAAATCGTTCAGGGGAAAGGTCGCGGTCGCAAATTCAAGATTGATATTCAGCAAATATAATGAGATATTCTCAGGGCATGAGTTCCTCGCGTTGAAGGATAAGGGCGCTAATCTGCAGAGGGTGCTCTGGGGCTCAACCGGCACAAAAGACCCGTCATACAGCGACATCAAGTACGTGACCGAGCTGATCGGCAACCCGACTGTCAACACACTGCCTGATAAAACATTCGCCGCTTTTATGGATCACGGGATTATTAAAGAGACTATTACAAAGGATGCGGGTGATGCAGGGGAAATAATAGAGAGCCTTAAAGAGTTCGTGATAGATGTCAACAAGGTATGCCTGAAGCTTCTTGATGATGGTGTTGCCGCATTTCAGAAGTCGTTTGAGTCATTATTGAATGCCATAGAGACAAAGAAGAGATGATTTAAAGGTTCTTTCTCAAGTAAAGTCCCTCTCCCTTGAGGGGAGAGGGTGATTAAACCAATGGCAAAAGGGTTAACACACCTTGCAAAAGGCCTCAGAAAAAGATCAACGGATGTGGAGCAATTATTATGGAGCCGTTTACGGGCAGGCCGCTTTGAAGGTATGAAGTTTAGACGGCAGCACCCTATCGGACAGTATATCGCCGACTTTGTTTGCCTTGAAAGAAAGCTGATTATTGAATTGGATGGCGGTCAGCATGCTTTGCCGGAAGAAATCCTGAAAGACAGGCAAAGAGATGCTTGGCTTGAAAAAGAGGGCTACACTGTTGTGCATTTTTGGGATAATGAGGTTTTGACGAATACAAAGGGAGTTCTTGAAGTAATAAGGGAGAGGCTTCATAGAACACCCTCCCCTCAGTCCCCTCCCCTCAAGGGAGGGGAAGTAACTACTCAGTTGAAATGAAAAAGAACCGGCTTGACAGTCTCTGCATAAACACAATCCGCACCCTCTCTATGGATGCTGTTCAGCAGGCGAACTCAGGCCATCCGGGCACGCCTATGGCGATGGCCCCGGTTGCATATACTCTATGGCAGTATTTTCTCCGTTACGACCCGGAAGAGCCTTTGTGGATAAACCGCGACCGTTTCGTGCTCTCGATGGGGCACGCCTCGATGCTTCTTTATTCCATGCTCCATCTCTGCAATGTAAAGAGAGCGGATGATAACGGCAGGATGCTTGATAAACTCTCAGTTGAGCTTGATGATATAAAAAACTTCCGACAGCTTCACAGCAGAACCCCGGGACATCCTGAACATGGGCTGACAACAGGCGTTGAAACAACCACAGGACCATTGGGACAGGGCGCGGCAAACAGCGTTGGAATGGCGATTGCCGGGAGGTGGATGGCGGCGCGCTTCAACCGCCCCGGCTTTGAGATTTTTGATTATGATGTCTATGCTCTTTGCAGCGACGGCGACATGATGGAAGGGGTATCAGGCGAAGCCGCATCAATTGCCGGTCATCTTAAGCTCTCAAACCTCTGCTGGATATATGACAGCAACAAGATAACTATTGAGGGAAAAACTGAATTAGCTTTCAGCGAAGATGTTGCGTCACGATTTAAAGGCTACCACTGGAACGTGATAAAAATAAGCGATGCGAATGACCTCGATCTGCTTGCACAGGCTTTCAGAACATTCAAAAATACAGATGACCGCCCTACTCTCATAATTGTCAAAAGCCATATCGCATTCGGCGCACCGAATAAGCAGGACACTGCGTCAGCGCACGGTGAGCCGTTAGGCGAAGATGAAGTCAGATTGGCCAAGCGGAATTACGGCTGGCCTGAAGACGCAAAGTTCCTCGTTCCCGATGAAGTGCGCGGGCATCTTCAGGCAGGCATGGGCAGTCGCGGAGCGGAGCTTTACAGGACATGGACGGAAAAGTTTGATGAGTACAGCAGAAAATATCCTGACCTTGCCGATCAATTATATATGATGCGGGAGAGGAGACTGCCTGAAGGCTGGGATAAAGACCTGCCGGTCTTTCCGGCTGACGCAAAAGGCACAGCCACCCGGGTATCCTCAGGCAAAGTCCTTAATGCTATTGCCAAAAATGTCCCATGGCTTATCGGCAGTTCCGCTGACCTTGCACCCTCCACAAAGACTCTTCTGAACTTTGAAGGCGCAGGCGATCTCAGCTCGGATAATCCGGGAGGACGAAACTTACATTTTGGCATACGAGAACACGCAATGGGCGGAATTCTTAACGGCCTGTCTTTATCCAATATCCGGCCTTATGGAGCGACATTCCTTATCTTCAGCGATTACGCGCGGCCTGCGATACGCTTGGGCTCGCTGATGGAGCTTCCGGTTATTTATATATTTACTCATGATTCGATAAGCCTCGGCGAAGACGGCCCCACACATCAGCCTATAGAACATCTCGCTTCCTTAAGAGCAATGCCCGGGCTGATTACAATTCGCCCCGCAGATGCCAATGAAGTTGTTGAAGCATGGAGAGTAATCATGCAGTTGCGGAACAGGCCGGCGGCTCTCATGCTATCAAGACAAACCATCCCCACGCTCGACCGCGCAAAATACGCTCCTGCTTCAGGGCTGGCAAAGGGGGCTTATGTGCTGGCTGATGCAGAGAATAATCAGCCGGATGTTTTGCTTCTATCAACAGGAAGCGAAGTCTCTCTCTGTATTGAAGCTTTTGAAGAGCTTAAGAGAGAAGGGATAAATGGACGTGTTGTGAGCATACCTTCATGGGAGCTATTTGAAGAGCAGAGCAAGGAATACCGCGACAGCGTCCTCCCTCCCGCTGTAACAGCCCGCATTGCGGTTGAAGAGGCATCAACACTTGGGTGGGAACGGTATGTTTGGAGCGGGCAGATTATCGGCATGCACAGGTTTGGGGCTTCAGCGCCGTATAAGGATCTTCAGAAGAATTTCGGCTTTACTGCTGAGAGGATAGTCGCTGCTGCCAAGGCTGAGATAAGAAAATATAAATAGGAGAAATCAGCATGAAGGCTTCTGACATATTTGTGAAACAGTTGGAAGAGGAAGGAGTGGAGTATGTCTTCGGCCTACCCGGAGAAGAGAACCTTGATCTTCTTGAATCTTTAAGAACCTCAAAGAGTATAAAGCTGATTATCACAAGGCACGAGCAGGCTGCGGCCTTTATGGCCGCGACATACGGAAGGCTGACAGGCAAGGCCGGTGTGTGTTTCTCAACCCTTGGCCCCGGCGCAACCAATCTTGTGACCGGCATAGCCCATGCCCAGCTTATCGGAGCGCCGATGGTCTCGATCTCGGGACAGAAGGCTGTCAGGGATAACTGGCAGGCTCTCTTTCAGCTTATAGATGTGGTGAACCTGATGAAACCGATAACCAAACGGGCGGTCTCTATTGCCGACCCGAATTCTGTTCCTACTATTGTCAGGGAAGCGTTCAAGATTGCCGAGAGCGAGCGTCCCGGGGCAGTGCATATTGAACTTCCTGAGGATATTGCAGGCTCAGAAACAGATGCTGAGATCCAGAGAAGAGGGGAGATGGGTAAGTCATTCCCGGACCCTGAAACAATTGATAGGGCTATGAAGCTGATAAAGGAGGCTGAATATCCTTTGATCATTGTCTCGGCAGGGGCTTGCAGAGGCTCTGCTACAAAGGCGCTCTCTGACTTTGTTAATAAGTCGGGCATATATGTTGTTCATACTCAGATGGGCAAAGGCGCTCTTCCCGATGATTCCGAACTCAGCCTCTTTGCAACAGGCATCCACAAACACGATTATGTGAATTGCGGCATGGACAGGGCAGACCTGATAATCACCATAGGCTATAGCATTGTGGAGTACCCTCCTTTTATATGGAATGAGCATCTCGATAATAAGATTCTGAATATTGATTCTGTGCCGGCTGAAACAGACAGATACTTTGATCCTGATATAGAATTGATCGGGGATATATCTCACTCTTTGAAAATAATGACGGAGAAGATAGATGCTAAATCCGAATACCTTGCTTTTAAAAAGACGCGGGAGCTGATAGATAAGAAGATCAATGAAGTTTACGAGAGGAGATATCCGCTTCTGCCGCAGGAGGTGGTCCACACAGTCAGAGATACGCTCTCAAGAGATGACATCATAACTCTGGACAACGGCATTTATAAGCTATGGTTTGCCAGATTGTACAAGACTTACATGCCGAATACTCTTCTGCTTGATAATGCACTGGCAACTATGGGCGCGGGTCTTCCCGCCGGGATAGCGGCAAAGATGCTGAACCCCGAAAAGAAGGTTTTGGCCGTATGCGGCGACGGCGGTTTCATGATGAACTCTCAGGAATTAGAGACAGCGATCAGGTATAAGATACCCATCGTTGTGTTGATCTTGAATGACAATGCATTCGGTTTTATAAAGTGGAAGCAGAAGGCTATGGGGCTGCATGATTTTGCTCTTGATTACGGAAACCCTGACTTTGCCGCATACGCGAAGAGTTACGGAGCAGAGGGCATCAAAGTAAACAGGGGAGATGATTTAGGAAGCATACTAAAAAGGGCTTTTGCATTGAATAAAGTTGTTGTCATCGAGTGCCCTATTGATTATTCGGTTAATTATGAACTCTTTTCAAAAGAGTTAGGCAGCATGGTTTGCGAAATTTAAAGAGGTGAATGAGAACGACTTAAAATAAGGCGCGGTGGCAACCAGCTTATGTAAAAAAACTGCGATTATTCACCTGCGCCTTGATTTTATTGTTGGACGGTTTTATTCAATTTATTTTCTGCAAAGCTTTTCCATTGCTCTTGTTCGCCTAGACTCTTAAAGATCCTCTTGGGAATCATAGAAATACCTGGCGGCTCAACAATGAAGGAAAGATATTCAACCGAGTCTTCTATTTTGCAAACTTTATTCCATGAAAATATAATAGTTGTTCCAAGTCGTCGAAATCTTATTCCTTCATCATTCATTTCGTATTCGCATGTAATTGGCTCGTAGACACCAAAGTATTTTATTAGCCTTTTTCTTATTCCTTTTTCTCTTTTCTGTTTAAATCGAGTAAGATGCAGCAACGCAAGAAGAAAGGCGAACGGTGTGACTAAACTAAGCCGTTCAATTGGGGGTAAAGGAATGATCAAATACAGGATGAGTGCAAAAAGTGGGACACCAATCAATAAGGCAGTATACTTTTCCTTTCTCAATTGTCCTGTGAGTTCGAGCAACTTCATTTGAGCTGCGACATCATCTTCGATTGATGATTCATATTCTATTTTCATTATCTATTATCGTCCAACATTCTTTTTTATGCCGCGTACGTATTTTTGAGATGATTTTAGGAGAATTAGAGTGATATGTCAATATTTATTGTTGCCTACACATGGTTAACTAATGGAAAAACAATAAAACTAATTCTCACTTGATTATTATATGACATGCGATATAATACTTATGCTAAAGTCGTTTAAACGGGGAGGCAAGAGATCATGGCGCAGATAATGGACGGCCGCAGGCTTTCGGAAGAGATAAAGGAGAAGGTCAAGGCTGATGTTGAGAAGTTAAAACTCAGCGGCATTGATGTCGGCCTTGCTCTTTTGGAAGTTGGCGATATTTCTGCCTCCAGACAGTATTATCTCGCAACCTTAAAGGCGTGCAAAAGGGTCGGCATAACCGCGTATCAGTATAATCTTTCAGGAGACGCCTCTACTAATGAGATACTCAATGTTGTTCAGGCAATTAACAGAGATGCGCGCATTAACGGCCTGCTGGTTCTCTTCCCCCTTCCCAAAAGAGTCAATCCCAGAAGGGTCGTAAACGAGATACTGCCTGAAAAAGATGTAGACGGCCTCGGCTCCATATCGGTTGGGAGGCTTGCGGCGGATGAGTCAACATTTCAGATATTCAAGGAAGGCCATTATGACCGGCTCTATGACGGCAGGCAGATACCGGCTGTTTCAAGTTATCTTCCCTGCACCCCGTTCGGCGTCATAAGGCTCCTCGAACATCACAAGATAAATATAAAAGGCAAACACGCTGTTGTTATCGGCAAGAGCCTCGCGGTCGGAAAGCCGCTTGCGCTTATGCTCCTTGCCAAAGAGGCCACTGTTACGGTCTGCCATAAAGCTACCCCGGATATGGGCTATTTCACAAAACAGGCCGATATCCTCTGCACCGCAACCGGCGTCAGCGGTCTGATAAAAGGCGATATGGTTAAAGAGAGCGCTGTGGTGGTGGATATAGGGATCAACGTTCTTGAGGACGGCAGGATAGTCGGCGATGTGGATTATGATACGGTCAAAGAGAAGGCGTCATTCATCACTCCTGTGCCCGGCGGGGTCGGTCCTGTCACAATAGCCATGCTCTTGGAGAATACAGTCCGTTCAGCTCAAAGAGATGAATTTCTAAAGAGCCCTTTCATGATTGGCTAACGCGCAATCTCTTAATAGTTTTCTATGAACTTGTCTATCCTGGCCTGAGTAAGTATGGTGATTTTCACAAACTGCACACCGTAAAAGTATGTACCGGGGGGCTTCTTTTGAATCCTTGCAACCTTTCCGTTTACAGTTACGGGGTGTCCTTCTATATAAAACGAGCAGCTTATCTCACTCTCTTTTTCAAGAACCTGATCCGTATGAATCAGAATGCCGGAACTGCTGAGGTTATCGGCTTTTGCAAAGAAGATATTATCTCCTGCCCTGCACTTCACATCCCCCTGATAAAGAGCCCGCAGGTCCTTCCTCTCAAGCACATACAAGAACTTTCGGATATTGCTTAAGAGCACTTCAGCGTTAACAGGTTTTGTAATAAAAGCATTCGCCCCGCAAGCCCCGCATCTCCTCATCTCTGATTTATCGTATTCGCATACGATTACAAATGAGACCTTCTGCAGAGCCTCATCACTTCTGATGAGAGAGCAGAGGTTGTCTCCGTCCATGTCCGGCATTTTCAGTTCTGTAATGATCAGTTGCACATGCTCGGATCTGTGGATGTTGAGGATATCTTCTCCGGATGAAGCGGTTAAAACTCTGATGTTCTTTCGTGAGAGGATGCCGCCGTCTCCTTCTATGAGCGGCATCAGGGTCTCCAATATAAGAAGCTTATGCATATTCACATAATATCAGATTGGGATTTTTAAAGCGCCTTGAGGAATCTTTTGTACTTCATGTTAGGAACTACAATCTCAACGCCGAGGTTATTCTGCTTTAAGCCGTGCTGCAATTTTTTTGAGTACAACCAGACCACTTCGCACTTAAGATTTATCGTCTCTCCATGAGCAGACTTGAACTTTAATTCAAGCCTCTGCTCAGGGACAAAGTCTGTTATCTCCCTTGTTGGGACGGTTTCAACATATAAACCGGTTTCGGAGAAGTTCTTTATAACCCCGCCGTATATGTTGCTGCCTGATATTATTTCGGCTTGCAGAACAAGAAATGTCCTTTCAGCGCCTCTTTTTTCAATCATTATCTCTTCGCTTGCCATGCCTTGGGTCATGCGGCAGTAGTTATAGAATAACAAATTATGAATAAAACCTGTATGATTTGCTATAGCCGGCGGATTTTGTTATCTTAATAGCGGCGATGGGGTTCGCCGTTAATCCCATTAGAAAAAATTTCTAACGGGATAAACCGTTCCGGTGCTTAGGAACTGATGACTCCTACTCTCAAGACAAGAGGGCAGGGGTTTTTTTAATTTCCGGGAGGTTGAAGCATGGCGATAAGTCTGGCTCTTATTATTATTATTGGACTCCTTTCCGACTATATCTTCAGGCAGATAAAACTGCCGGGGATTATCGGGATGCTCTTTGCAGGGATAATTGCAGGCCCGTATGTATTAAATTTAATAGCTCCTGAATTAATAAAAGCCTCATCTGATTTCAGGATGATAGCCTTGATAGTCATTCTCTTGCGGGCAGGGTTTGCAACAAGGAGAGAAACGCTTAACAGGGTCGGCAAGCGGGCGCTCTTAACGGGTTTTATCCCCGCGGTCTTTGAAGGCGTATGCGTAGCGCTGATCGCGCCATTCTTTTTTCATTTAACCCTTATTGAATCCGCGCTCCTCGGTTCGGTAGTCGCAGCGGTCTCCCCCGCAGTCGTTGTTCCCTCGATGATAAAGTTTATCGAGGACAAAAGAGGGGTTAAAAAAGGCATACCCACATTGCTGCTTGCCTCTTCATCGCTCGATAATGTATTTGTGATTGTAATTTTCTCGGCGCTCATAGGGATGTATGAGGGGGAAGGCGCTAACATCCTTATGAGGCTTTTAGATATTCCGGTTTCCATAAGCCTCGGCATAGCCGCCGGGATTGTGACGGGATTTGCGTTATACAAGATTTTTGAGAGATACGAGCCGAGGGCAACCAAGAAAGGCATGATCGTCATTGGAGCCGCAATTCTTCTGACGTGGTTTGAAAAGACCATCAAACCTTTTGTCTCCATCTCCGCGCTGTCAGGTGTTATAGCCATCGGTTTTATAATACTTGAAAGATCCGAACCTATTGCCCATAAGATATCAGTTAAGCTTGGCAAGATATGGGTATTCGCGGAGATACTCCTCTTTGTGCTGGTCGGGACTCAGGTGAATATCCATGTAGCGTTGGATGCCGGGCTGGCAGGCGCGGCGCTCATATTTCTCGGACTTCTGGCGCGGGCTGCCGGAACATATGTATCGCTTATAAAAACAGACCTGAACTTCAGGGAGAAGCTCTTCTGCATGGCCGCGTATATTCCAAAGGCAACGGTCCAGGCGGCAATCGGCGCTGTGCCGCTCTCCATCGGAGTTAAATCAGGCGAGATGATCCTTGCCATTGCCGTCCTGTCAATACTCTTTACCGCTCCGATCGGTGCAATCGCCATGAATATTACCGGGGAAAAGTTTCTGGAGAAGGGATGATTATATCCTATGTTCAGGAATTACAAAAGAAGAAAACAGCCGGGCTGCGGATTTTAATATCCGGTAAAACCCGGCTGTCTCAGATTTAAACCTTATTTCGGCACATCCGCTGCTTTTGATTTGAGGCTGTAATCTATGCCCATATCTGCGGGAGCGCTCAGTTTTTTGACCTTGATAAAGCCGTATCCCATGCCCGCATGACATCCGTTGCATGAGTCAATCACAGCGTTATATTCCTTTTCAAAAGCCTTGAAGTCCTCTGCCGCTATCGCTTTTGTTACCGGCGCAAAAGTGTCTGTATAAAAGCTCTTCCATGATTCATACTCATCCGGCTTTGTAACCATCGCCGGTTTCATTGCGCCGTTCATGTATTTTGCCATGTAAGCGGCGAGCCCCCAGTTGCCGCCTTTGGCCGCAAAATATATGTTCTGGAATCTGTCGCCTACCTCACGCATAGGTATTGCAAATTTCGGCAAAGCACCCTTTATCGCATCCACCTGTTTCTGTAAGCCGGCTTCATCTGCATAGAGCAGGCTTGAGCTTCCGGCTAAAAACATACTTACGACTAAAAGAGTTGTCACGATTCTGGTAAACATTTTCAATCTCCTTTCAAACATACTGTTTATAAGTGTTGATTCTTACATTACTGAATTAAACAATTCCGGCAACTTTAATAAACCACCTCCTTCAGAGAAAAATGCATTCGTGCAAAAAGGGTTCAGATATATCATATTTTTAGCTTATCACAATTTCTCTTAAACTCAAAGTGTTACTTTTGAATGTGTTATCTTATTAATATGAATATAGAAGATCGGCGGACATTATGAATCATAAAAGGTGGTATATCGCGCTTGCCGTAGCCCTTACGGCTTCCTCAACCGTATTGTATCTGCTTCAGATAGGGATTTTTCACCGTACGGAGGAGACGTTCTTTTACATGCTTCAGGACATCGCCTTTGTGCCTGTTCAGGTACTCCTCGTTACCCTCATACTGAACCAGCTCCTATCCTCCCGCGAAAAACGCGCGCTCATGAAGAAGATGAATATGCTGATAGGGACATTTCACATTGAAGTTGGCGCTGAATTGATAAAGCTATGCTCAGCCTTCAACAGCGATATGACAGAAATAAGGACGCGGCTCATGGTCACGCCGAAATGGACTGTGCGGGACTTTCAGACTGCCGCGGCTTTAATGAAGAGTTTGGAAATAAAGATTGACAGCAGATCAGGAGACTTGCACAGCCTGAAGTCCCTGCTGGAGTCAAAGCGGTCGTTCCTCCTCAGCCTTTTGGCTAACCCAAACCTGCTTGAGCATGACTCCTTTACAGATTTGCTCTGGGCGGTCTTCCATCTTGCAGAGGAGCTTTCAGCTCGGAAGTCCCTGGAGGGACTGCCGCAGGTTGACTATGACCATCTCTCAGGAGACATCAAGCGGGCATATTCTCAAGTGCTGGCAGAATGGCTTTTATACATGAAGCACCTGAAGGAAGACTACCCGTACCTCTTTTCATTGGCGGTAAGGATGAACCCCATTGACCCTAATGCCGACCCTGTTGTGAAAGCATAGCCATTTCATAATTTCTTCATTAAAAACAGGTATCATAAAACATGAAGAAAGCTCTCATCATCTTCTCACTTATACTGTTAACAGGAGGGATAACTATGGCGCTGTTTGGAAAGAACGGAGAAGACAGCCGGACACCTTCCGCAAAGCTTGGAAAGGCTACTTTTGCCGGAGGCTGTTTCTGGTGCATGCAGCCTCCCTACGATAAACTCAAGGGGGTTATCTCCACAAAAGCCGGGTACACCGGCGGCCAGAAGAAGAACCCTACTTATGAGGAAGTCAGTTCTGGCACAACCGGGCATGCAGAAGCGGTCGAGATTCTGTATGATCCTGAACAGACAAGATATGAAGAACTGTTAGACATCTTCTGGCAGAGCATTGACCCGACAACACTGAACAAGCAGTTTGCCGACAACGGCACACAATACCGGACAGTCATCTTCTACCACAATGAAGAGCAGAAACGTCTCGCGCTTGCCTCAAAGGACGCACTTGAAAAGTCAGGAAAGTTTTCAAAACCGATTGTCACCGAGATCGTCCCGGCTTCAGAGTTCTATCCTGCTGAAGATTATCACCAGAAATATTATGAGAAAAATCCTGTTCGCTACAATCTCTATAAGATAGGCTCCGGCAGAGACGCGTTTCTAAAAAAACTATGGGGAGAGAGCAAGAATATTGACGTATCAAAAGAGGAGAGGCAGAGATACGTGAAGCCGTCAAAAGAAGAGATCAAAAAGAAGCTCACGCCCCTTCAGTACAAAGTTACTCAGGATGAAGCCACTGAAAAGGCTTTCGACAACGAATACTGGGACAATCATCGCGAAGGCATATATGTGGATGTCGTGAGCGGCGAACCGCTCTTCAGCTCTGCTGACAAGTTCGATTCCGGCACAGGCTGGCCGAGCTTCATGCAGCCTATTGAGAAAGGCAATATTGTCGAGCGGAAAGACGGGAATTTATTAATGGAGAGAACAGAGGTCAGGAGCAAGCACGGCGATTCCCACTTAGGGCATGTCTTTGACGACGGCCCGAAACCTACAGGCCTTCGCTATTGCATGAATTCAGCATCTCTTCGGTTTATCCCGAAAGAGGATCTGGAGAAAGAAGGCTACGGGGAGTATAAGAAACTGTTTGAAGGTGACTAATATTGGCACGTCCTCTAACAGCGTCCAGGTCAGTGTCTAAGCCTTAGAGTATGCATCAAATTCTTCTTCAATGCGTTCTGCCAAAAAAATCTTCACCAGCGATTGATAAGGCACATCTTTTTTATTTGCCAGCAGCTTTAATTCTTCAAGCATTGCTTCGGGAAGGCGAAGAGAGATTGTCTTGACCGACGGTTTCAGATTTGGCAGCAAAGCTCTCTTTGCCTTTTTCCAATCAATAAACTCGGTTGAGTCATGAGTTGCCCAAAACGCTCTTTCCTCATCTTCATTTTTAAACTTAGGTATTTTCTTCCTCATGAGCTTTGTACACTCTCCTTTCTTTTCGGTTCATATCCCTTGCTGATATTACCCGGATTTTATTATTTCTAACCGTGAAAACCATAAATAAAAATCTTTCCATATCAGTTTGCCCAAGGGCAAAGAAACGGTTTTCATGCTCTGAATGTTTAAGATCGTCAGCAACAACCAACGGGAGATTGAAAAATATCTGTTCGCATTCCGATAGAGAAACGTGATGCTTAATCCAAATCTTATCTGCGTTATGGCTGTCCCATTCAAACCCGGTGCATTTCGTCAAAATATCAGGGGATGCCATAATGTTAGTATATGACTATCATATACATCTGTCAAGATGATGGATATTGTAAGCGGCGAGCCATTCTGGCGACGGCCCGAAACCTACAGGCCTTCGGTATTGCATGAATTCAGCATCTCTTCGTTTTATCCCGAAAGAGGGATCTGGAGAAAGAAGGCTACGGGGAATATAAGAAGCTCTTTGAAAGCAAATAATCGCCTTTCAAAAATAATGGTGATTACTTCTGTATGACATTGCATTCATAGGAGATGCGGCACTGCTGCAGGCCGGGATTTTTCCACATCAGGCAGTAGTATTCCTCTTCCAAACCATGCTTTTCCGGGTCAATAGTGCCCTCGTGCTCGTTAATATTATTCTGAAGAACAGGATATAGAACTTCACTGCTGCGATGATAATGGACATTGAAATCAAGCGGGCTTGAAGAGTTGAATTTATAATTCAGTACCTCCCCCCGTTTTACTTTGAAGCAGTCTTCGTACGAGCCTGAGGAGTCCACCATCACGCTTTCTGTCGTTGCATCCATAGTTTCTCCCGAAGCCCCCTGCATGTTATGGGAACGGTTAGCGGCGCATGCACTAACCGCAAAGAGGAAAGCGCACAGCAAAAAAACTG
>JBFLVX010000031.1:0-18564 GCA_040758255.1 Nitrospirota bacterium | reverse complement strand
TATTGCTGCTGTCAGTGATGTCTTCCCATGGTCTACGTGCCCTATTGTCCCTACGTTTACGTGCGGCTTAGACCTCTCAAATTTTTGCTTTGCCATTTTTTTCCGCCTCCCCCTGTTAAAGTTAAAAATTACAAAATTTTAACAATTTTTTTCTTTATGAATCATGCCCGTATTTCCCTGGAGCCCATGACCGGGATCGAACCGGTGACCTCATCCTTACCAAGGATGTGCTCTGCCGACTGAGCTACATGGGCATTAAAACCGTTCAAACCGCTCAAGCCGTTTAAACTGTTTAAACCGTTTGAACGGCTTAAACTGCTTAAGTGGTATGGAGCGGGAAACGGGATTCGAACCCGCGACCCTCAGCTTGGAAGGCTGACGCTCTACCACTGAGCTACTCCCGCATAATCAATAAATGAGAAGTGGAAAGTGAGAAATTAAGAAATAAAACTCAGTTTTGATTCTTTGCCTTATTTCTTTTGGTTTAACTTCCTACTTCTTATTTCTAATTTGTCCGTTTACTGGTGGAGAGGGGAGGATTCGAACCTCCGTAGGCGTTCGCCGGCAGATTTACAGTCTGCTCCCTTTGGCCACTCGGGTACCTCTCCGCTTAAAAAAGTTGTTAGGTTTTCTGCTAATCCCTAAGCCCTGACAACTAACCACCTTTTTTATATGGAGCCGATGAAGGGATTTGAACCCCCGACCCTCTGATTACAAATCAGATGCTCTACCAACTGAGCTACATCGGCGTCGGCACTTTTTTAAAAAACAAAAACACCTTATCTGAGCGTAAGGTTACATTACGTTTTTTATAACGTTCTTATAAAAGTCAGTCTGGTTTTTGAACGGGAATAATAGTATAAAGAATAACTCCCTTTTGTTCAACCCCGAATCATAACATATACTTTAAAAATTTTACAAGTTATTATTTTCAAACAAAATTGGTACTATGTTTGCGAGGTTCATTTGACATATATTCCTTTTAATGATTACTATTTTGTTACTTTTTTATGATTGATTTCAGGGATAAATATAAAAAGGGGGGATAGTTATGGCAGATGAACACTCTTTTGATATTGTAAGCAAAGTGGACCTTCAGGAGGTCTCTAATGCTGTCCAGCAGGCTCTGAAGGAGATTGGGCAGAGGTTCGACTTCAGGGGCAGCAAGAGCAGTATAGAGCTTGACCAGAAGGCAAATGAAATAATTATCATCTCCGATGATGAGTACAGGCTGAAGAGCGTGGTTGATATTCTTCAGGGCAAACTCATCAAAAGGCAGGTGCCGCTGAAAGCATTGAGCTACGGAAAAGTAGAGCCTGCGGCATTAAGTGCCGTAAGACAGGTAGTGACTTTGCAGCAGGGCATACCTACCGAAAAAGCCAAAGAGATTGTAAAAGCTATAAAGGATACAAAGATGAAGGTTCAGTCTGAGATACAGAAGGATCAGCTGCGCGTCAGAGCCAAAAAGATAGACGACCTGCAGGAGATAATGAAGGTCCTGAGAGAAAAAGACTTCGGTGTTCATATTGATTTTGTGAATTACAGATAACAAAGGCACAAAGCGACAAAGGGGCAAAGTAAAAAGCAACAAAACTTTGTGCCTCTGTGCCTTTGTCCCTCTGAACCTTTCTGCATTTAATGAAGTATAATAATCCTCATGGGATTCTGGCAAGACATAAAACAGGATTTTGAAGCTGTCTTTAAGATGGATCCGGCTGCGCGGAGCAAGGTTGAGGTAATCCTTTCTTATTCGGGATTTCATGCCGTTCTTTTATACAGAATAAACCATGCGATCTGGAAAATGGGCGTGCCTGTGCTGCCACGTTTTCTTTCACAGTTTGCAAGATTTTTGACAGGCATTGAGATACATCCGGCGGCAAAGATAGGCAAAGGGTTTTTCATAGACCACGGCATGGGCGTTGTTATCGGAGAGACAGCAGAGGTAGGAGAGAATGTCCTCCTTTATCAGGGGGTGACGCTCGGCGGAACAGGCAAGGAGAAGGGGAAGAGGCATCCGACTCTTGGCGATAATGTTGTTGTTGGAGCAGGCACAAAGGTACTCGGCGCAATAAATATCGGCGACAATTCGAAGATAGGGGCCAACTCAGTGGTTTTATACTCTGTCCCGAAAAATTCCATTGTTGTCGGGGTGCCCGGAAAAGTCATAAAGAAGAAGGTTGTTAAGATCTTTGACGAGGGGCCTGTGGAGATGCTGGATCATGTGCATCTACCTGATCCGGTCGAGGAGAAGTTTGAGGAGATGAAGAATTACATTGCCATACTTGAAAAGAGAATAAATGCTTTGGAAGGGAAAGAAGAGATGATAAGAGTTTACAACACGATGAGCGGCGAGAAAGAGGACTTTATCCCAATTGTTCCTAAGAAAGTCGGCATGTATGTATGCGGAATAACAGCATATGACGTATGCCATCTGGGACATGCGCGGAGCGCGATTATCTTTGACATTATAAAGAGATATCTTAGGCACAGAGGCTTTACAGTAACTCACGTAAGGAACATCACTGACATTGACGATAAGATAATTGCACGCGCCAATAAAGAGGGGGTATCAACTGAAGATATCGCAAAAAAGTATACCGAGGAATATTACAGTGATATGGATCTGCTCGGCGTGAGCAGGGCTGACATTGAGCCGAATGCCACCGACCACATAAATGAGATGATAGAGACGATAAATGGGCTCATTGATAAAGGCTATGCCTACCCTGTTGATGGAGATGTCTATTTTGAGGTCGGCAAATTCCCTGAATACGGCAAGCTCTCAAGGAGGAATTTAGAGGGGCTGATGGCAGGCGCAAGGGTTGATGTTGATGTAAGGAAGAGAAGCCCGCTTGATTTTGCCCTATGGAAATCATCAAAAGAAGGGGAGCCTTGGTGGGAAAGCCCGTGGGGAAAAGGCAGGCCCGGCTGGCACATAGAATGCACGGCCATGTCGAATAAGTATCTCGGTGAGAGCTTTGACATACACGGGGGAGGCGCAGACCTGATATTTCCTCATCATGAAAATGAGCTTGCCCAGAGCGAGGCTTATTCAGGCAAGCCTTTTGTGAAGTACTGGATACATAACGGCTTCATCACAGTTGACAAGGAGAAGATGTCCAAGTCGCTCGGCAACTTCTTCACTATAAAAGAGATACTCGACAGGTATGACCCTGAAGTAGTGAGGTGCTTTCTCCTCTCAACGCACTACAGAAACCCCATTGAATTTTCGGACAAACAGCTTAATGAAGCTGAGGTCTCAATTGACAGATATTACTCGACTGTTTTGAGGGTCAGCGATTTTCTTGAGGCTGTAGGCGAAAAAGAGAAGGTAGCAGGGCTGGAAGAATTTGAAAGCATTCTCTCTTCATTTACTGGCAAATTCAGAAGCGCGATGGATGATGACTTTAACAGCGCCCTTGCATTGGGGCATATCTTTGAACTTATTAAGGAATTGAACAGATTTCTTGACTCTAAACCCTCAGGCGACAAAGCAAAGGAGATTGTTACAAAAGCGCAGTCGCTTCTTGCCGAAGCAGGAGGTGTGCTTAATATATTCCAGAGAAAGCCTGAAGAATGGTATCGCTCTCTGATAAAGGTCAAGAAGATTAGCCTTACAGAAGAAGGACTTCTTAGCAAGATATCGGAGAGGCAGGATTTAAGAAAGAATAAAGACTGGGCTTCAGCCGACAGGGTAAGAAACGAGCTTCAATCAGAAGGCATCGTACTTGAGGACAAACAGGACGGGACAAGGTGGAAGGTCCAGGTGGGGTAAGAGACAGCTATTCTTTTTTTTCGAAGCTTAAATAATCCCCTAACAAACCTCTGCTGTGTTCATCTTCATGACAATATGCGCAGAGATTTTCCCAGTTTGATCCATCAGGAGGATTATTGCTGTGATTCCCGTCTTTATGGTGAACGGTCAGAAGGTTCTGATTTTTGAGATCAAACTCACGTCCGCATTTGGCGCAGATGAGACCGTGGATTTTTAGTGATTGCTGTCTGTAATTGTCGGAGAATGAACTGCTCTTCTTCAGCTCTTTCACAATATCTGCAACAGACTTGGCGTTTTTAACCCGAAAAGGGCGTTTGTTTCTCATACCGCTTAACCGTATTTGATTTTGAAGATTAACACAATCAACGCAAAAAGCAGACTGAACGCGTTAGCTAAAATCACCGGGGGAGCTTCAATTAATATGCCGTAGATTATCCATAGCGCCATGCCTGATATTAGGATAATATACATCGCCATTGAAATATCTTTTGTCTCTCTTGTTTTTATGGTTTTCATGACTTGAGGCAATAAAGAGATGGTCGTAAATGCTCCGGCAATTAAGCCGACTATAGCTGTAAAATTTATATTCATAATCTGACAATTTCCCTTGGAGAGAATAAGATGTTCTTAAATACGGCTCTTAAGATCCTCCAACCTATTATGAATATGCCTTTTATATTTCCTGTAAATTTTGACTTGCCGGTTCCCATACGGTAACTTACCGGCACTTCTTTTATCTTCAGCCCGCATTTGACGGCTTTTGCCTGCATCTCAACAGTCCAGCCGAGGTTGTCATTCATATCAAGCTGCAGGAGTTTATTAAACTTTATCGCCCTGAACGGGCCGAGGTCAGTGTATTTGAACCCGTAAAAGATGCTTATCAAAGTCGTTGCAAGCAAGTTGCCGAAACGTACTGGAAAACGAAGCGCCCCCTTCTGAGCTTTTCCCATCACCCTTGAGCCTAACACAAGATCATAATCCTCTCTTATCATAGGTTCAATAAGCCTATTAATTTCATCCGGATAGTCACTGTAATTGCCGTCAAGAAAGACCACAATATCAGGGTTCTTTGCCTTAAGATATTCAATTCCTTTAAGACAGGGATAACCGTAACCCCGTTTTGATTCGGATATTACGGTCGCGCCCAATTCCTTTGCTATCTGAGGAGTTCTGTCGCTGCTTCCGTTGTCAACGACAACGACTTCATTTATAAGACCCGCTGGAATATCTTTGAGAACAAGCGGCAGAGTCTTCTCTTCGTTAAGCACCGGTATTATTACGGCTATTTTCTTGTCATTTTTCATGCTTTTCTTATATTCGCATCAAGAAACTATAACTTCCCACATCTCTTTCCACCATTTTAATTGATTCTCAATGAATAATGCTCTCTCAGGGACTGTGAAATATATCACAGCCAGTATCAGCGCAATTGTTAAGTACAAAATGAAATATATATCTTTCCTGCCTTCTGCCTTCATCCTTCCGCCTTTTTAAATCTTACTATCTTGTAGTTTTTATCGGAATAAACAGTTTCATATCTTTGTGTTGTTCCCTTTACCCACCAGAGGCTTTTAAGGGCTTCCGCATCTTTTTCTATCCATTCATCCTCTGCTGACCTTGTCCTGATTAAGATGTATGTTACATTATTCTCCTGAAGGCTCTTCAGCCATTGAGGGTAAGTATCGGACTTTAAGCTCACTATCCTGCTTGAGAACCCGCCATTCCATAAAGGTGAGTGGAAGAGCGGCTCAAAAGTGTAAGCAAGGGTATCCCACTCCGATATGTTTTTTCTTATCCATATCCAGTATCCATATTCCTGTTTGGCGTGCATATCTATATTAAAGGGGGCGAGTCTGGCTATTGTGCGCTCTTCCGCAGGCAGGCGAACAAACTCTTTTATCTTCTCAGGCATAACACACGGCGAGTTTGAGACAAGAGCTGTATAAGCTGCAAGCAGGAGCGCAAGGGTTTTGAGAATATTCTCCCTTTCTTTAAAATATTCGAGCGTCATCCCAAAAGATAGCGCACCGAGGCCGACTATGAAAATGACATATCTTGTGTTCCAGTTCCTCGGATAAAGGATGAAAGTAAGAATGAGAATTATGCCTATGAATAGGTAATTACGCTCTCTTCTTTTTATCGTCAGAACAGTTGAAAAGAGAATGGCCGGCAGAAAGAGGATAAACCATATGGGGCCGAAACCGCTGAACCTCGAATCGTATAGATAATACTTCACCCTCTCTTCCCAGACGTATATGAGCTTCTTCAGGGGGGAGAGGTTATTTAAGACCTCAGGAGAAGGGTCAATTATTCCGCCGTAAAGCCCTTTGAAGATCGTTATCCCTGTGACAGATATCTCCATCGGATATACGGGATTGCCGTATAAGAGCCAGTTCTTTATATACCAGTAGCTTCCAAACAGAATAGCAGGAAACAAAAAATAGAGAAGGTAAGATATGAGGCCATGCCTGATGAGATTTCTGTTGTTTGAAGGCACAAGACGGTTGAAGAGACGGAATCGCTTTATAAACATCCTTAATAAAATAGCAAGTGACAGGATTGCAATGAAGAGAGGGCCTGACCCCTTTGAGCCTAAAAGAATTCCGGCTGCGATCCCTGAAAGGAGAAGAGGCCATCTTCTGAAGTACGCCTCTCCTTCATTATCTTCGGGGCTCGATATAAGAAAGTTTACAGAGATTAAAAAAAGAACGGATATTGCGACATCTACATAATTGGTTGTGGACTGTAGGATCATTATCGGGGTAAAGAAGAAGAGGAGCGAAGAGTAGAGCGCGTACTTATCCCCGATCTTGAGCTTTAATGCCATGCTGTATACTGTCACAACCCCGATTATCGTAAAAAGGAGCTGACTTAGATCTACTATTACATCGCTCTTTAAAAAGATGGTGTTCCAGAGGAAGAAGAGTTCTGTATTTTTCGGGAATATATTGATGAACTGATCAATGAACCATGGTGTATAGGTCTCTTCAATAGCGCCGCTCTGCATTATGTAGCCGACCATGGGAAGATGGTACCAGAGGGCGTCCCATGCGTATGACGGGAAGAGATAACCGAGGCATATCACCCAGCATACTGACGCAAGAAATACACCGAAAATAAAGAGAAGCACTCGGTCATTATTTATTACTTTAAAAATACGCCCGGTTTCAGATCTTATTTCATCGCAAGCATCGGAGAAAACATTTCTTCCGCCTGAAGCGGTTATAAACACAGATGATGAGAGAATGAAATTGAGTATAAAAAGAGGGGCTGCATACAACTGTTTGAAGAGTATGCCTAACAGCATCTCCGTAGCTATTATCTGTGCCAGTCCCAGGATAAAAGCGCCTATGAGCCTGTCGACAAATGAGAGGGCATCTTTCTTTTTAACAAGAAAGAGAAACCATGAGGAGAATAGGGCAAGATTTATTATTATATATTGTAAAGAGTTCACTTAGTCGAGGCAGTTCCAGAATCTCCTGAAGCTGCAATCTGTCATTTCGTGATAATGCCTCAATCCTTCTTCAGCCTTCTCCTCCATCCCCATCTCCTCATAAAGAGCAGCAATATCCCAGAGCGCATACGGGTAAGCCGGGTCAATCTCCAGAGCTTTTCTGTACTCTTTCAGGGCATCATCATATCTGCCGCTTTCCTTGTAAATATATGCCAGATCATAGTGGACATAAACGCTGCCAGGATTTATCTTCAGGGCCTTTTCATACTGTGCCAGAGCCATGTCATACATGCCCTTTTCTCTGTATAGATAACCTAAATCATAATTGGCATCCGGATGTTCTGGGAATATATTCAGCAGTCTTTTGTAAACATCTTCGGCATTATCAAATTCTTTCCGCTCTTTATACATCAAACCTAACTGGTAAAAGGAATAGGCATCTCTCGGGTTAGATTCCACGGCTTTTTTAAATTCATCAATGGCTTTGTCAGGCTGTTTTAACGCCTGATAGAAGACAGCCTCCAGCGTATGTTTGTGCTGAAGGATATAAAGAGATGATATAAGCAGCAGACAACCTACTATCAGCAGGGGAAAGAACTTTTTTTTCATTATCCTTAAAAACTGAAATTGCGATGCCGAAGCATCGCAATTCCCATATTACAGAAATACCGCTTTCTATAAAAGATTCTAATGCATGTAAACCAGTGCTATACCGTAAGTATTGCCGAGAGCAGTGTCTTTGGCCCCAAATGGTCCAAGGGTCCTGTCGTATGAGAGCACTGTCTGTATCTGCGGAGTAATGTTAAATGCCAGACTCACCCCCGCGCTTAAGGAATCTGCTTCAATGCTTAATGTATCTTTTATCAGAACAACATCTCCATGCGCTGCAAACCCGCCGTACTTATAGTTCTCTCTTATAAGTTCTTCCGAGACAGAGGCATTTCCAACTGACTTTGTCCATGCCACAATACCTCTTATGGATAACCGTGAAGTGATCGGGTATCCACCGCCAAAAGAGATTTTAACCTCATCGCCCGGGTCAAAGGTCATGGGATCAAATTCATCATTTTCGAACCGGAAATTGTAACCTATATTCGCCCATCCATAACCCTTATTAAAACCTTTGCCGAACAAAAGCGCTAATGTTGCATCGTACTGGCCGTTTCCGAGGCTTAAGTGTGTCAAGGGATTTCCATAATCGTACGCTTCCGGTATCTTTACTTGCCCCTGGACAGACATAAGCATGCCTGTGCCGAAGAGATTGCCCGCAAGGCTGTGTCTTAATCCGATATTTATATCCCCGACTCCGCTTGGACCTCTTTCTCCTGCAAATTTTAAGGCATCATTGGACTTCTGCCAGTCGTAAGGGATTGAAGTAAAGACCGTGAGCTTATCCGTAATTCCATACTCGCCATAATATGTGATCTTCTTTGATACAAATGCTTCCTGTTCCTCCTTGTGTACATCACCATATATATCAAGGATTGCACCTTCATCATCGTGTTCAATTGTTGTGAATTTTTCAGTGGTGTCATAGTAGCTGAAGGTCAACTGATTGTAAGAATGTCCCTTTGCCTGTGTCCAGGCTGAAAAGGCATTGCCGGATAAAAAAGCTACGCTAAAGGCCGATATAAAAAAAACTATTAAAATCTTTTTGCTCATGCTTCCCTCCTCTTATCCCTTTTTTTTAGAAAAATAATTATACAGTAATTATATCTTCACCGCTTCTTTTAGCGGCTTCCAGACGAATAAGCCTCCTCGAAATTATACGACCCCATAATAGCTGAAAAAAAGAGAAAAAAGCAACGTAAAAATAACCTATCTGAAAAATCATCAGAAACGGGATGGAGATATAGACTTTATTTATAAATGCAAAGTAAATGTTGAATGTAAAGTAGATGCCGAGAAGCAGTTCAATGATTGAGAGAAGGCTTATCCCGCCTCTGTATTTTTTGCCGGCCCACCTGTCTTTCCTGGCCTGTATACTGAACTTTGGCGTACGTTCAAATTCAGTCTTCCTGTTGAATAGCGCCTCTAACACTGCTTTTGAATTGTTAACGGAGAGCCCTATGCCCAGGGACATCAGCATGGGCATATAAATCAGCCTTGACTTCCAGTCTTTATACGCCTCTTTCTGCGAACAGGCATAAAAAAATGAGATGCCTACCGTTGCTACCAGCAGGAAAGGCACGTCTGTTATTATCATGCGGAACCACCCAACATTAATCCTTGCAACCATTGAAGGGTACATCAATACCGAGAGCATTAACATAAGAAGATAGGAGAGATTGTTTGTAAGATGAAAAAAAGCTTCAATCTTCACCTTCAGAGGAAGTTTACTCTTTAATATCGCGGGCAGCAATTTCTTTGCGGTCTGTATGGACCCCTTTGCCCATCTGTGCTGCTGGCTCTTAAATCCGTTTATTTCAACCGGGATCTCAGAGGGCGACAATTCATCTTTTAAGAAAATGAATTTCCACCCCTGAAGCTGTGATCGGTAGCTTAAATCCAGATCCTCTGTAAGCGTATCATTCTGCCATCCTCCTGAGCTCTCTATGGCTTCTTTTCTCCAAATGCCAGCTGTTCCATTAAAGTTGAAAAATCTGCCTGACCAGTTTCTTGCTGTATGCTCTATTACAAAGTGGCCGTCAAGCATAATTGCCTGAATTCTGGTCAATAGTGAATAGTCTCTATTCAGGTAACTCCATCTCGTCTGCACCATGCCTACGGATTTATCTGAAAAGTAATGAATGGCTTTATGGATCATGTCTTTCGAAGGAAGAAAGTCCGCATCAAAGACCGCGATAAACTCGCCTTTTGCAGTCTTGAGTCCGTCCGCAAGAGCGCCGCCCTTGAAGCCTTCCCTGTTTTCACGGTGTACATAGTTTATATCAAACCCTTTATCCTTAAATTCTTTAACGCATTTTTGGGCGATAACAGTTGTTTCATCTGTTGAATCATCAAGGACTTGTATATCAAGCAACTCTTTCGGATAATCAATATTGCAGGACGCTTCAATCAGCCTCCTGACAACATACATCTCATTATATAGAGGAAGCTGCACGGTAACTCTGGGCAGAGGGTCCAATCTCCCTGAGAATATCGGTTTGTCTTTCTGATGCTTGTAATAGAGATACACCATATGATAACGGTGTGCGGAATACATAAAGACAGTGATAAGAATAATAAAATATACCGCTAAAAATAAATAAAGAAGCATTCCACAGATCCTTAGTGTTTTAGTTGTAAAAACAGAGGGTTTTTCAGTTTAAGAACTATAACACAGCACCTCTGTGGTGTCAATATTGTTAAATATTTGCGTATAGTTACAAATACCTGAAAGTTCCTCTTGACAAAAGCAGAGTAAAAATCATAAGGTTTAAACAAAGGATGCCCTATTGAAAACTCCATATTCAAAATCTTCTATTGACTGGACGGTAATTTTAAAGGCTCTTGCAGATGAAAGCCGTTTGCAGATTATTCACGAACTTTTAAAAGGCGATTCTTCTGTAACAAGCCTGTCAGATGTCCTCGGGATAAGGATATACAATATCTCCCGGCACCTTAAGGTTCTTGAGAACAGCAGGCTGGTGACAAAGAGGAAGGACGGCAACAGCAGAATCTACAGCATAACAGAAGACCTTATGCATCGTTATTCACGCAAAGAACAGGTGCTCGACCTCGGCTGCTGCAAATTTACATTCAAGGGGTTAAGTAAGTAGCGCAGGTCATTGCTTTATGGTGACAACTTGTTCAATAGCTTGCTAACGGGTTAAATCCGGTTTTTTATTGTTACTTGCAGCAAAGGGTTCAAGGCAGGGGTCATCTGCCCACTTTAATTAAAAAGGCTTTGTCCTAACTTGGGAATGTTGGAATGAGTTTTTAGACAAGCCTCACATGCCTCTTTTATATAGCCGAAGTCCACAGCCTCTTGAAGTCTCTTTTAAAAATGGTCTTTCGGTATAACTGCATCGTATTTGTGGCTGTAGAAACTGACCTGCCCAAAATCCTTGCTTTATCATCGCCCCTCCTGACTTTATGTTTGCTCTATTTATGCACACTTAATGCCAGTAATGCCAGACTTTTTCAGTGGTCTCAAATTGACAAACTTTCTGCTTTCTTTTAACCTTTAATAGTGCGGGTGACCGTAAATATAGCCTTTAATTCCCTCTGTGATGGAGCAGGTGAATGAATAATTCTATAAAATATTTTAAACAAGCTGAGAAACACAGGAAAGCCGCTGAATACGGCAAGGCGACAGCCCTCTATCAAAAAGCCCTCGCGCTTTTCAAGAAAGAATCGGATATTGACGGCACGCTTAATTGCATCATTTCTCTTGCAGATACATTCAGGGCAAAGGGTGAGTTCATAAATGCCAAAAAATATTACGAGGAAGCGATAGAGCTTGCCGATATCCTCTCTGATAAATCTTCCGCTGCTGATGCGCTTGCAGGACTCGGTCTTTCTCTGCGGGCTTTAGGCAACTGGAAGGACGCTCTGCAGCTTATAAGTAAAGCAAATAAATCATACAAGACTCTCCGCGACAAGCGGGGCGAAGCCTTCTCCACGTGGGCGCAGGGGGGCACGTACAGGATAAAGGGAGATATAAAAAGAGCGCTGACGGATTTACACGCCGCGCTTAACATGTTCAGGACGCTGAAAGACAAGTCAGGCATCGCCTATTCATACTGCGGGCTTGGCGGCAGTTCGAGGATAGCGGAAAGGTTCAGTGATTCCGAGAAGTATTACACATTGGCTAATAAAAGTTTTCAAAAACTGAATGACCGCTTCGGACTCGCATATTCCTATTGCGGACTTGGCAATGTCTGCCGTATGAACGGGGATTACAAAAATGCTTTGCGTAACTTTAAGAAGGCGGAGACTTTATACAAGCAAATCGGCGACAGGGTCAGTTATGCATACACTCTCTGGAGCGTAGGCACTTCGCATAACATGTTAGGCAAATATAAAGACGCCGCAAAGAGCTTCAATGAAGCGGCGGGCTTTTTTGAGCAGACAAGAGATCCGCGAGGGAAGATTTACTGCATGCTCGGGATTGGTGAATTAAATTATCTAACTGGCGATAAAGGCAAAGCTAAGAGGGCGTTTGAAAGATCGCTGAAGCTCGCCGAAGATTATGGATTTGAGGTGGAGAGAAGATATGCGGAGAAACTGATCAGGTGTTATAAAGAAGAAAAAGGATTTCCCGTTAATCTGCCTTAATTTCAGTTCGTTATATGTTAACTGCCGCATTATCTTAAAGCGCATTTTTTGGTTAAATATTAACAGGTTATTGAAAATAACTTGCTTGAAATAAAAGTCCATTTTTGGTAGTATGGATTGAACTTAAAATGAATTCATCAGAGACCGTAAATGCGCGGGAGACGATTGTAAAAGCAAAGATTCTGAATAGAGTAATCGCCAGGAGCATTGATCTTTTGATTGCAGGCGCCCTGCTTGAGGTAATACCTGTAGCGGGTTATTTTGCCGGCCTGTTGTACATCCTGATTGCAGACGGGTTATTTGAAGGCAGGAGCGTAGGCAAGAAGATTATAGGGCTGAAAGTTCTTCTCCTCGATACATCCGCTGTATGCACCTATAAAGAATCAATTATCAGAAACGCCCCTCTTGCTGTTGGATTTCTGCTTTACGGCGTCTTAAGGGTCATCCCATTTTTGGGATGGGTGCTTTCGGCTGTTGTTACAATCTTAATTTTGTCTCTGGAAGGGCTTATTATTATCGGAAACGAGAAGGGCATGAGATTCGGCGATGAGATCGCCAAAACCATGGTTGTTGACGCTTAAGGTTTTAACCGTATTTTTTAGATTAATTCAGGGAGGAATAAATGTTTCAAAATATACTTGGATGGTTTTCAAATGACCTTGCAATAGACCTCGGCACTGCAAATACCCTTGTCTTTGTAAAGGGCAAAGGGATTGTCTGCAATGAACCTTCTGTTGTTGCTACTCAGAGGGATAAGGTCATCGCGGTCGGCATTGAAGCGCAGAAAATGTTAGGGAAAACACCTGCCAATATAACCGCGATCAGACCTTTAAAAGACGGGGTTATAGCTGATTTTGACATGGCTGGCGAAATGCTTAAATACTTCATCAGGAAGGTCCATAACAGAAAGAGTTTTATCTCTCCAAGGATCGCTATCGGGGTCCCTTCTGCAATAACACAGGTTGAGCAGCGTGCTGTAAGGGACGCGGCTCAAGCATCAGGCGCAAGGGAGATATATCTTATAGAAGAGCCTATGGCTGCGGCAATTGGCGCGGGACTTCCCATTGGCGAGCCGTCGGGCAATATGATAGTGGATATCGGAGGCGGGACCACTGATGTTGCAGTCATATCCCTTCACGGTGTTGTGTACAGCAAGGCTGTCAAAACCGGCGGGGACAAGATGGATGAAGCGATAGTGAATTATATAAAGAGGCAGACGAAGATCCTAATCGGGGAGAGAACAGCGGAGCTCATTAAAAGGACGATTGGAAGCGCCTATAAGGTTGATGGTGAGAATAAATCAATTGATATCAAAGGCAGGGACCTTGTATCCGGCATACCAAAGACGGTTACAGTGTATGAGGATGAGATAAGAGAGGCGCTAAGCGAGTCTGTTGCGGTAATAATAAATACAATAAAAGTCGCTCTTGAAAATACCCCTCCTGAACTGGCTTCCGATATAGTTGACAGGGGGATAGTTCTTGCGGGAGGAGGAGCGCTCCTTAGAGGGCTCGACGCGCTTTTAAAACATGAGACAGGCCTCCCTGTTATCGTTGCCGATGACCCTCTCTGCGCTGTTGTGAACGGTGTTGGAAAGGTGCTGGATGAATTAGATATCCTTAGCAGGGTTGCATTATGATAAACCTGTCCCGGCTGTTATAAAAAATAGATGCTCTTCAAGAAGAGACCCTTTATTATAATTGTCCTCATCCTGCTTGTCTTTACGCTGCTGACTTACCAGAGTTTAAAAGGGGAGAGCCGCTTTTCCAACCTCGCTGTTTATCCTCTCAGTTTAATCATGCAGGCGGATTCTGCTGTTATCGGCGGCGTCAAAAACATTCTCGGTATCGGCAGATGGAGTGAAGAGAGGAGGCTTATAGATAAGGCTCGCAAACTCGCAAGTGAAGCGGGCAGGTACGCGGAGATCGAATCTGAAAATGAGAGGCTCAGGGCGCTCCTTGAACTGAAGTCCCAGAGAACGGACACTGTTACCGCTGCCGAGGTATTCGCGAGGGACCCGACCAACTGGTTTCAGGTATTATGGATAAACAAGGGGCTGTCAGACGGGGTGTTGAAAGATATGACAGCGGTTACCTCTGCCGGCGTTGTCGGCAGGGTTTATAGGGTCTTAGGCGGCAAGTCGAGCATTATCCTTCTCACAGATGTCAATTCAGCCGCTGCCGTAAAGATACAGCCTTTTGGCATAGACGGCATTCTCGAAGGAAGAGGCATCAGAAACTGCTATCTGAAGTATATTCCGCAGGATGCTGAGATAGAGATAGGGCTGCCTGTTGTAACGTCAGGGCTTGACGAGATATATCCTGAGGGGCTTTTGATAGGCTACATAACCAATATCTCAAAGAAGAGCGGAGAGTTCTTCTGGGAGATAGAGGTGAAGCCGGCGCAGGACCTTAACGCTGTTGAGGAGGTTGTAATACTTAGGCGATGAAGGACGTTATACCCTACCTCTTTTTCGCGCTGATGGGCGTCTCTTTCCAGGCGACTCTTTTTCAAGGCATAAGACCCGATTTTATGCTCATACTTGTATGCTGCTACTCCTTAAAACATGGACAGAACAAAGGGATGGCTTACGGGGCCTTAACAGGTTTTCTTATTGACTCTGTGAACGGCTTTATCCTCGGCCCCAATATATTCAGCAAATCCATGACAGGTTTTCTCGTAGGCCTTATAAGAGAGAAGGTCTTTTACTGGAATGTTACCTTAAACACCATAGTGATAATTGTTTTATCGCTTCTTGATATATTTGTTGTCCGTATATGTTTTGAGATATTCTCGGACCTTCCGATTAACAACACCCCTTCAGAGGCATTGATCTTTCAGATTTTTTATACATCAGCCTTCAGTCTTTTAATGTACCCTATATTTAATCGCGGAGATGAAGGCAAGAAATTTAAACTTAGAGGAGCCGTACGTTAGGCTGTAAACAGCCGCAGTTTATCCGGACAGGTTGATATGGACAGAAGGATAGTCATAGGCATTTATATTGTTCTCACCATCTTCGGCGCCTTTCTTATCAGGCTCTGGGACCTCCAGATAATCAAGGGGGAGAAGTACAGGACTCTCGCTGAAAGCAACAGGCTGAGGTTTGTGGAAACGCCTGCGCCAAGAGGAATAATATACGACAGGAATAATCTCCCGCTTGTAAGAAATGTCCAGTCATTCGACATCTCATTTCACAGGGAGGACCTGCCGAAGGACAATATGAGTCTTGCGGCGCTCGGCAGGCTCATAGGGCTTGAGCCTGAGGATGTAATGGCGAGGATAAAGAAGGGAGGCAAGGGCTCGCTTGAACCGGTCAGGCTGAAGCAGAACGTTACTTTCAAAGACGTTGCCATGGCTGAGGCTCGAAGGATTGATTTTCCCGGTCTTCAGGTTGATGTGACGGTCAGCAGGGATTACATATACGGACAGCTTGCCAGCCATGTCATAGGCTATCTCGGACGCCTCACGCTTGCGCAGGCTAACTCGCCTGAGTACGATGATGTACCCAGAGAGGCGTTTGTAGGCCAGTGGGGAACAGAGAAGAATTATGACACCTTATTAAGGGGCACGGCTGCCAAGAAGATAATCGAGGTTGACGCAGTTGGCAGGGTTATTAAGGATATGGGTATTAATGACCCTGTTAAGGGAAGAGATATAAGGCTTACCATTGATAAGAATGTTCAGCAGGAAGCTGAGAAGAGTTTGCTTGGCAGCACAGGTGCAGTGGTTGTTCTCAACGCCAATACCGGCGAGGTGCTTGCGCTTGCGAGCGCGCCCGCTTTTGATCCTAACCTCTTTGCAAAAGGCATAAATTACAGAGACTGGCAGACATTGCTGAATGACCCCCGGAAACCTCTTCTGAACAGGGCGATTCAGAGCCAGTATCCGCCGGGCTCTACATTTAAGATCGTCTCCGCAATCGCAGCTCTGGAAGAGGGATTAATAACTGACAGCACCAGTGTTAACTGCAGCGGCTCTATTAATTTCGGCAGGAGATTCAGGTGCTGGAAAGACGGCGGACATGGAGGCGGCGTAGATCTCTACAGGGGGATTGTCGGTTCATGCGACGTCTATTTCTATGAGATAGGCAAGAGGATCTCTATTGACAAGCTCGCCCGTTATGCCTCTGATTTCGGGCTTGGAAAGCCTTCAGGCATTGAACTTGAAGGCGAGAGGTCAGGCACAGTCCCCACAACCGAATGGAAACTCAAGACCAAGAAAGAGAAATGGTATAAAGGTGAGACGCTTAACGCAATAATAGGCCAAGGGTACATGACCGCAACTCCGATTCAGATGGCGAGGCTCGTCTCCTCAGCGGTTAACGGAGGGAAGCTTTACAGGCCGCATATATTAAAGGACTTCTTTTTTGAAAATAATACTGAGAAGAGTGTTAACTTAAAGCCAGAAAATGTGTTCTTATTAAAAAGGGCTCTTGCCGGTGTTGTTACAGAGGGAACAGGCGGGAGGGCGCGTTCGAGCCTCGTCAACATAGGCGGCAAGACAGGCACTTCTCAGGTGATAGCGCAGCCGGAACACGGGGGCGGCAATGCTGAAGAATACAGGGACCACGCCTGGTTTGTTGCCTTTGCCCCTGTTGAGAATCCTGAGATAGCGGTGGCGGTATTTGTCGAGCACGGAGGGCACGGGGGCTCTGCCGCAGCCCCTATAGCCAAGAATGTTATAGAGGAATATTTTAATTGCAAATTGGGAAAGGACGAGTGCGGTAACGAAGAGCCGGTACCGCAAAATCCTGATCCCGGAACCTAAAATGATAGATCGAAGACTTTTAAAGAATTTTGACCTTGGGCTTCTCTTTGTAGCGCTTGCCATAGCCCTGATCGGGGTAATGACGATCTACAGCGCGACAAGGCCGGTGCTTGACGCGGAACAGCAGTCCTTTTATCTGAAGCAGCTGAACTGGATAGGCTTGAGCCTGTTAGCCCTTTTTTTTGTCGCAAGACTGGATTACAGACTGCCTCTCCAGTTAGCTTATATTTTTTTCGGCATCGGCGTTGTCCTTCTTATTATTGTGCTTATTGCGGGAAGGATAGGAATGGGAGCGCAGAGATGGATATCCCTCGGCTTCTTCTCATTTCAGCCCTCTGAGTTCTTTAAGATATTTTTCATTCTGGCTGTTTCGCGCTATCTTTCTGAGATGGAGCAGGAGGCTGAACTCGACTTACGCAAACTGACAAAGATAACCGCTGTATTCCTGGCATTTCCTGCTGCGCTCATAATAATGCAGCCTGACCTTGGGACAGCCCTCATACTTATATTTATATTCATTTCAATGGTTATGATCTTCGGGATAAGGAAGAAGATAATAGCGGTGGCGGTAATTATCGGGATCATATCCGTGCCGTTTATCGGAAATATACTTTTTCAAAGTTTAAAAGGATATCAGAAGTACAGGATAGTAGCCTTTCTCGACCCTGGCGTTGACCCGCGCGGCATCGGCTATCATATCATTCAGTCAAAGGTCACCATCGGTTCCGGCGGCTTTATGGGCAAGGGGTTTCAGAAAGGGACTCAGGGGCCGTTAAGATTTCTGCCTGAGAGGCATACGGACTTTATCTTCGCGATCTTTGCAGAAGAGTGGGGATTCATGGGGAGCGTATTACTTTTTCTGCTCTACTTATTCATTATCATAAGAGGGTTTCAAACGGCAAGGGTCGCAAGCGATAAGGCCGGATGCTATCTTGCCGCAGGTATAACGTCAATGTTCACTTTTTATTTTGTTATCAATATAGGGATGACCCTCGGAATGGCGCCTGTGGTAGGCGCGCCTTTGCCGTTGATGAGTTACGGAGGAACCGCCCTGCTCTCAAACTTTATATCTCTCGGTTTTATTGAGAGCATAAGGATGCGGAGGTCTTGTTTATCATATTGAGACCCCTTATTCCCTGATATTTTCTATGTTGTGAGTTTTTTATTGAAAAAAAGAGAGAAGTTTGATAAAGTTATGTCAATTAATAAATTTAGTTTAGGTGATTATAAAACTTTTGGTACCGTTTTACAGAGTTTTTCAACTAACAGGGTGAATATGTCATTGGCTCTATTATTGTATCTGAATTCCATCTCTTTTAAGTACAAAGGGAACTTCTCTTTG